>PHAD01000015.1 GCA_002841595.1 Firmicutes bacterium HGW-Firmicutes-12 | reverse complement strand
ATGCTCTCGTCGAACTATACTGATATTGGCGGATTTAAAGAAGCCATAATTATGATAGAAGGAAAGGGAGCCTTCAGTCGCTTAAAATATGAAAGCGGTGTACACAGGGTTCAGCGTATACCTGCAACCGAATCGGGTGGCAGGATACATACGTCTGCTGCTACAGTAGCAGTTCTGCCTGAAGCAGAAGAGGTGGATATTGCGATTGGTTCAAACGACATAAGAATAGATATATTCTGTTCCAGCGGGCCGGGAGGGCAATCGGTTAATACAACCCAGTCAGCTGTTCGTATAACGCATTTGCCTACAGGTATTGTCGTTTCCTGCCAGGATGAGAAATCACAGCATAAGAACAAAGATAAGGCCTTGAAAGTTTTAAGAGCACGCGTACTTGAAAAAGCGCAAGACCAACAAGCTGGGGAAGTGGCTAGTGCTCGGAAAATTATGGTGGGTAGCGGTGATCGCAGTGAACGTATTCGCACATATAATTTTCCGCAAGGGCGAGTTACTGACCATAGAATAAATCTATCCTCGTACAGGCTAGAGGCTGTACTCCAGGGGGATTTTGACGAGTTTATTGATGCTCTGATTACTTCGGAACAATCTGAAAAACTCAAAAGCATTGATTAAGAACAGGTAAAAAAAGACCGTACACTTTTAAGGTGTGCGGTTTTGAGTATAATGAACAACAGAAAGGGTAGAACATTTATAATGCAAAACAAAAAAGTAGATGTGCCGTCTGGGAAGGATGCACTTCGATGGGGAGTATCATTGCTGGAGCCACTAGGAAATGACAGTCAAACGGCTTGGTTAGAAGCCAATCTGCTTTTGGGCAAGGCATGGAATAAGAGTCGCATAAAACTGTTAACTACGCTGGATGATTACCTTGAAACCGCTAGCTGGGAGAGTTATAAGAACTATATAATGTGTAGAGTAGCTCAAGAACCCTTGCAGTATTTAATTGGGGAACAGATATTCATGTCTCTTTGCTTCAAAGTTAACCCGGATGTATTAATACCCCGCGGGGAAACTGAGTTGCTGGTTAATGAAGCACTGAAGCTTGGGTTAGATATAAAGCAGCCGAAGGTTCTTGATTTATGTACTGGAAGTGGAGCTATCGCGGTTAGCTTGGCCTATTACTTGCCTGATAGTGAAGTATTTGCTGTGGATATCTCTGCCAAAGCCTTAGAAATAGCCCGTATTAATGCCCAGGCAAATGGCGTGGACAACAAGATAGAGTTTTTCTGTGGTGATATGTTCTTGGCACTTGAGACAAAACAATTCGATATAATCACGTGCAATCCTCCTTACATAAGCGCTACGGAATATGTCGAGCTTCCTGTTGATGTTAAAAAGGAACCGCGACTTGCTTTATATGGAGGTAAGGATGGTTTGCAATTTTACCGTATTCTTGGGGCAGGTGCTCGAGACTTTCTAACGGAACAAGGGATTTTGTTGATGGAGATTGGCTACAAGCAGGGAGAAGAGGTCAAAAGAATCATGGAGGAGAACGGCTTCGGAAATATTCAGATTATCAGAGATTGGAATGGACATGACAGGATAGTTACTTGTACCGCTTGACGGGTAATGGTATACTATCGTCGATAGAGCAAAAATGGGAAAGGTTGAGAATATTGAAAACAGAAATCTGGCACCTTAAAAAGGTGGAGCCGGAACGCGATATTATCAAAAGAGCGGCTCAAATAATCAAAGATGGCAATCTGGTTGCGTTCCCCACCGAAACAGTATATGGCTTGGGGGCTAATGGTCTAGATTCTGAGGCGGTTAAAAAGATATTCGAAGCTAAAGGCAGACCAAATGATAACCCCTTGATCCTTCATATAGCGAACCTTAAAGATGTATTCTATTTAGCGAGTATAGTACCGCTTAAAGCCCAAGTTTTAATGGAAGAATTTTGGCCAGGTCCGCTTACATTAGTCTTTTCTAAGAGCAAATTCATACCCGAAGAGATAACTTGTGGACTAGAAACGGTAGCAATACGTATGCCCAAGCATCAAGTGGCGCTCGCCTTAATCAGAGAGGCCGGGGTACCAATAGCAGCACCCAGCGCCAATCGTTCTGGCTATCCCAGCCCTACCGAGGCTGACCATGTATATAATGATTTGCATGGACTTATAGACGTGATTCTTGATGCTGGCCCTACCGGGCTAGGATTAGAATCGACAGTGCTGGACATTTCTGGAGAAGTCCCGACGATACTAAGGCCGGGTGGTGTGACAATAGAACAGTTGATCCCTCTAATAGGTCATGTAGAATATGACGCAGGGTTGCATCATTCTTCTGAAGCTCCAAAAGCGCCCGGTATGAAATACACCCATTATTCTCCGAGAGCAGCAGTTATCCTTTTAGATGGTGAGCCGGAGCAGGTGGCTAGTAAGCTTAAAGATATGGTGGAAGATTATACACTTAAGGGTAGCAAAGTAGGGCTATTATTAACTAATGAAATTTATCAAAAAGTAAAAGATATTAGTACTACCTATATGATAAATATCGGCAATCGCCAGGATTTGCCTAAAATCGCGCAGAGTATCTATAAAGAACTTAGAAACTGTGATCTTGCCGGGGTGGATATCATTTTAACGGAAACTTATCATGAGGAGGGTCTGGGTACGGCAATAATGAATAGGTTGCTAAAATCGGCAGGCTACAAAGTGATAAGCTGTTAGCTATAGGGTAAAATATTAAATATAAAAAACTTCAAACCGTTACATGGAGGATAGTATGAATTATATAACCGTACTATTGGTGTCTATCGCCCTAGGGATAGACGCATTTTCTGTAGCTGTGAGTATTGGTTTAGGTGGCGCTAATAAAAAGCAGATGCTTACAGTTACAGCAATAGTAACTTTATTTCACGTAATAATGCCTTTGTTAGGACTGTACCTGGGAACATATTTGGGAAAAATTGCCGGCCCCACGGCAAGTTCAATTGGAGCACTAGTTCTCATCGCAATAGGCTTAAGCATTCTATGGAAAAGCTTAAAAGAGCTAGGATACATAAGCCAACCCAAAAACAAAGGGCTAGCAACGCAAGATAAACGAAGTATTCTTAGCATTAACAGTCCGCTTAGTTTGATATTGTTAGGTGCAAGCGTGAGTCTCGATGCCTTAACTGTGGGTTTCGGCTTAGGGGCATTAAAAGTTGACCTATTTCTCACCGTTATAACAATGGGAATAATTGCAGGTCTAATGACTCTAATCGGGTTAGTTTTTGGTAAAAAACTGAACCGTACCCTAGGAGAAAAGGCAGAAATATTGGGTGGTTTGATTCTGGTAGTTATTGGAGTGAAATTACTATTCGTATGATAACAGGAGGTTTTAGATGACTACAACAAAAACAATTCTTTTTGTCTGCACTGGAAATACTTGCCGCAGTTATATGGCTAAGGTTATTTCAAAAAACTATTTAATGCAGCTTGAAGAAAGTACAAAGATAGACATCGTGTCTGCTGGAACTGGTGCTATTGCAGATGAACCGCCGACCCCTGAGGCCGAAATGGTAATGGTTGAGCAAGGAATGGATATAGAGGAACATCGGTCACAACCTCTAACACCGGAGCTTATTACAAAAGCAGACCTTATTCTAGTTATGACCAAAAGGCACAAAAACTATATTACACAGCTTGTGCCGGATGCGGAAAAAAAGGTACATTTAATCAAGGAATATGGTTCCGATACGGCGGAATGGGAAAGCTTTAAATTAGAAGCAGAGAAACTTTACGTTGATATCGAAGAGCAGAAACGAGATTTTTTTAAAAACCATCGTAGTGTAATCGAGAGATTGGAAAAAAGAAAACAAGAGCTAAAGTCCGAAATGGAACAAATCGACCAAGAGTTAGCCGTCTGGGAGGACAAGTTAGTTAAGGTTGCCGAGAGAGAAGAAGAGCTCTTGGGTCAGATGGAAAAGCGATTAAGTGAACCGGACATAATTGACCCCTTTGGACAACCTCTTGAGTATTACCGAGCTTGTGCTGCTCAGTTGAGAGAGCATGTTAGTAAAGCGATAGAGCGTTATTTAAAATTATAGGAGGCGGCCTTTTGAGTATTGCATTAGGATCAGACCATGGAGGATACCTGTTAAAAGAAGTAATAAAAGAATGGTTGAAAAAAAAAGGTCATATAGTAGAAGATTTTGGTACACATTCTTTAGAAACGTGTGATTATCCGAACATAGCCTATGAAGTAGCGAAGTCAGTTGCTGATGGACGGCATAGCAGAGGAGTTATAATCTGTGGGACCGGAATAGGGGTTTCTATAGTAGCAAACAAAGTACCGGGTATTCGTGCCGCTCTTTGCCATGATACTTTTTCTGCCAAGGCTTCTCGTGAGCATAATGATGCCAATATACTAACAATGGGGGAAAGGGTAATCGGACGAGGCTTGGCCCTGGAAATATTGGAAGCTTGGCTTTCTGTCGATTTTGCAGGAGGACGGCATGAGCGCAGGGTAGATATTATAAATTCGATAGATAAGGATTTTAAATAATACTAGGCTTGGAAAGTAGCGGAGGTACATTAGATGTATTATGCAAGAATAACAGCTGATGTTAAGGTGGCAATACACGAACTCTTGGAGGCTGCACAGCTTAGGTCGGGTAACATCATGATTGTTGGCTGCAGTACGAGTGAGGTTGCCGGAAAGGCAATAGGTACAAACTCTAGTCTTGAAATTGCTGCTGCAATAATGCAGGGGATTTACCCCCTTTGTGAAGAAAGAGGTCTTTATCTAGCCGTGCAGTGTTGTGAGCATCTCAATCGGGCTTTGGTTGTAGAAAGAGCCTGTCATGAAAAGTATAACTTGGAAGAAGTCTCGGTTTACCCAATGCAAGGCGCAGGGGGAAGCCTCGCTTATCATGCCATGCAAGTCTTTAAACAGCCCCTCGTCGTTGAGACAATAAAAGCCCATGTTGGTATAGATATTGGTGATACCTTCATAGGAATGCATCTGAGACCAGTTGTTGTACCTGTGAGGGGTACGAAAAACCAAATAGGCGAAGCACACCTGACTATGGGTAGGTACAGACCAAAATTAATTGGTGGGGAGCGAGCCAGATACAAACTAACTTAGGGAGGAAGAGAAAATGGATTATATTGAGACGCATGTTTTGTCTGTTGACCCGGAGCTGGCAGGCTATATTGCCGGTGAGGAAAAGAGGCAATTAGATAAAGTCGAACTAATAGCTTCTGAAAATTTTGTCAGCCGTGCAGTTATGGCGACACAGGGTTCGGTTCTTACCAACAAATATGCGGAAGGTTACCCGGGCAAACGCTATTATGGAGGTTGTGAATGGGTAGATAAAGCTGAAGAATTAGCCAGGAATAGAGCAAAAGCTATTTTCGGAGCAGAGCATGCCAATGTTCAGCCACATTCAGGAGCACAAGCGAATTTTGCGGTTTATTTTGCTTTGTTAGAGCCAGGAGATACTGTCTTAGGCATGAACCTTTCTCATGGTGGTCACTTGACACACGGTAGCCCGGTGAATATCTCCGGCAAGTATTTTAATTTTATTCCCTATGGAGTGAAACAGGAAACAGAGACTATCGATTATGATGAGGTACAAAAAATTGCTCGTGCTGCACAACCTAAAATGATTGTTGCCGGTGCTAGTGCCTATCCTCGTTTTCTCGACTTTAAAAGACTATCAGAAATAGCCAAAGAGGTAGGAGCATATCTTATGGTGGATATGGCCCATATAGCCGGATTAGTTGCAGTGGGACTACATCCAAGCCCGGTTCCATATGCAGACGTTGTTACTACTACTACTCATAAAACTCTGCGTGGACCACGTGGTGGGATGATTCTATGCCGCTCTGAATATGCTAAGGCAATTGATAAAGCGATATTTCCTGGAAATCAGGGAGGGCCGCTAATGCATGTAATTGCAGCTAAGGCCGTATCCTTCAAAGAGGCAATGGAACCTCAGTTTAAGACATATCAGGAGCAAGTGCTTAAGAATGCCCATGCATTAGCGACCGAATTAAGTGGTAAAGGGTTCCGAATAGTTTCTGGTGGTACCGATAACCATTTGATGCTTATAGATCTAAGGAACAAGAATATTACCGGCAAAGACGCAGAACATGCGCTAGATGAAGCTGGTGTAACCGTTAATAAGAATACTATACCCTTTGACCCGCAAAGTCCCTTTGTTACTAGTGGTGTTCGGATTGGAACTCCCGCAGTAACGACACGTGGTATGAAAGAAGAAGAAATGAAGACTATAGCTGAAATAATCAATTTAACAATAACATACCATGGTGATGAGGAAATGAAGAAGAAGGCCGAAAAGATGGTTAAAGAATTGACCAGTAGGTTTCCGCTTTTTGCGTGGGATTAATATCCTAACTAAAGATGGGAGTGAGCGCGGTATGCGCCCTTCATGGGACAGCTATTTTGTTGAAATTACAAAAGTAGTAGCAACCCGATCAACCTGTTTGCGCCGCAAGGTAGGTGCAATTATAGTTAAAGACAAACACATTATTACAACCGGGTATAATGGAGCGCCCAGCGCCCTTCCGCACTGTGCGGATACTGGCTGTATGCGCGATAAGCTACAAATTCCTTCGGGGGAAAGACACGAATTATGCCTGGGCTTACACGCTGAGCAAAATGCCATTATTCAGGCTTCAGTTCATGGCGTTAGCGTTGTGGGAGGGACTCTTTATGTAACCTCGCAGCCATGTATCCTTTGCAGTAAAATGCTAATTAATGCTGGAATTAAAAGAATTGTTTTCGTGGGACCTTATCCCGATACCTTAGCACTGTCCTTATTAAAAACAGCGGGTATTGAATTAACACCGTGGGGTGAGGAGGAAAAGTAAGTGAAACAGAAAATAATTGCCTTACCGCGGCTGGACAGATTGTCGCCAACCATGGAATCTACAGCTTTAAAGCTTATGGAAGAAACCGGTGAGTTAGCTCAGGCAATTGGTAAATTCCGAGGAATGAATGGGGAACCTAGTTGTCCCAAAGAGTCTCAGGTGATGGAGTCAATATTACAGGAGCTGTTAGATGTAGCCCAGACTGCTGTAACTATGATGTTCGTACTCGAAGAACAATATAACCTTAATATCGACGAAGCTGTTACGAAACATATAGAAAAGCTCATTGGTAAAGAATATTTAACAAAATAATGCACAGGAGAAGAACCAGAATGACATCTCTTCGTAAAGTAATGGCCGTTTTTGGTACTAGGCCGGAGGCGATAAAAATGGCGCCATTAGTACTTAAATTACAACAAGATCCTCGTATAGAGTGCGTAGTTACGGTAACAGCCCAGCATCGAGAAATGTTGGATCAGGTCTTACAATTATTCAAAATTAATACCCATTATGATCTAAATATCATGCAAACGGGACAAACCTTGTACGACATAAGTGCAAAGGCATTATTGGGTTTGCAGGGTATTCTTAATAAAGAGAAGCCGGATATAGTCTTAGTTCATGGTGACACAACAAGCACTTTTATAGGAGCACTTGCGGCCTATTATCAGCAGATACCTGTTGGTCACGTTGAAGCTGGATTACGTTCAGGAAATAAGTACTCTCCTTTTCCCGAGGAGATGAATAGGCAATTAACGGGCACTCTCACTGATTTGCACTTTGCACCGACGTTTACGGCCAGGACCAATCTTTTAAAAGAAGGATACAATAGCGAGGGGATTTTCGTTACAGGCAATACAGTAATTGATGCACTTGTGCAAACAGTTCGTAAAGAATATGTTTTTACCGATCCCGTATTACAAAAGCTAGATACATCGACGGGGAGGATTTTGGTTGTAACCACGCATCGACGGGAGAATTTGGGTGATCCAATGAGCCAGATGTATAAGGCAGTGCGGGATATTGTACAGGAGTTCCCTGATGTTACGCTAGTATTTCCGGTCCATAAGAATCCTGCTGTCCGTTCGGTCGTACAACGGGAACTAGGCGGTCAGAATAGGATACTGCTTGTCGAACCCATGGAATATGAACCTTTTGCTAATCTTCTTAATAAAGCGTACCTAGTTCTTACTGACTCAGGTGGCTTACAAGAAGAGGCTCCTGCTTTGGGCAAACCTGTGCTAGTACTGCGCGAGAATACAGAAAGGCCGGAGGCTGTTGCCTCAGGAACTGTTCAATTGGTTGGTACCGCAAGAGATAATATATATAATGTAACCAAAAAGCTTCTAGAAGATGATCAAGAATATAATAGAATGGCGCAAGCAGTTAATCCGTATGGAGATGGGCAAGCTAGCAAAAGGATCATAGAGGCGCTCTACTATTATTGGGGCTGGAGTACCCAAAGACCGGAATCATTCGGACAATTATAAGCTCAGGCCTTTTCTAAAAAAAAATTAAAAAAATAGTATAAACTATTAGTAAAATACTAATAGTTGTAGTATTATTATTTAGTGGGGAGTATATAAAATGGGCTTCAAGAAATCACCCGCATATAAATACATAAATTTTGGTCTAAGCTTCGGCTTGACGATGGCAATTACGGTGTATCTGCTATATCAGGGGGGTCAATGGCTAGATAACCGCTTCGATTCTGCGCCTGTATTTATGATAATTGGAATAATGTTGGCAATTGCAGCTGTATTTAAAAGGCTCTTTGCCGAGGTTAAGATGATGGATAGGGATCTCTCATTGGATAAGGACCTGTCGCAGAACGAGGAAGAAGAATAGCCCTGCTGATAATTGTAGATTACTTTTTTGTGCACCTCTGTACTTTTGTTCACAAATTATACAAGTCTTACCTGTTTTATCGGATTATTTAGAATACTGTCAAATGCGGCGATTTGAGGTGAATGATATTGCCGATATGGATGCCCTCGGCCTTACTGGGTTTGGCATTTGGTATAGCGGTTTCTGCTTTAAACTATTTTATTCTTTTACAGGGACAAAAAAAGGCTGAAACTATGCCTCCCGGTAAAGGTAAGAATATTGTTCTTATGAGATATGCCACTCGTTATATTATCAATTTAGTTACATTGTTTTTAGTTTACAAGAATACGCCAATGCTTATTGCTACGGCAATAGGACTAACCTTTAACAAAAATTTTCTTTTTATTAAATATCTCTTCAAAAAACCGGACAGAAAGGGGTGATACAGAATGTTCTTTGCGACACCGGTATTTGCGGCTGAGGCAGCAGAACATGGAGCTGAACACGGCGTTGGTCCCTTGTTTTCAATCTTTGGTCTGGAAGTATCTAGCGTAGTTACGACCATGTGGGGTCTGATGATCATACTTTTCCTGCTGTCATATTTAGCAACCAGAAAACTTGAAAAGATTCCCGAAAACCGACTTCAAAATGCAATGGAATTAGTATTGGAACTTCTTTTTAAACAACTATCTCCGATAATGGGTGGAGAAAAGATGGCCAAAAGATATTTTCCCCTTTTGGGTAGTTTTTTCATCTTGATCCTGGCTTCAAACTATTCGGGTCTATTGCCCGGGGCCGGGAAATTACCAGGAATACAAGCCCCTACCAGCACATTAAGCGTTACGGCTGGACTTGCTATCGTTGTTTTTATATCGACCCATTACTTTGGGGTCAAAACCAAGGGGATCGGTTATTTCAAGCACTTCGTTCAACCACTTCCTTTTCTCTTGCCGTTAAATATCATTGAAGAGTTTGTAAGACCGTTGTCGCTTTCTTTGCGTCTATATGGGAATATATTTGGGGAAGAAATGGTTGTAGCAAGTCTTTTTGCTTTAGTCCCGTTATTCGTTCCAATTCCCATGATGCTTTTAGGAATACTATTTGGTCTTATTCAAGCCTTTGTTTTCACAATGCTTGCGGCTCTGTATATAGGAACAGCTGCTGCTGAGCATCACTAAATACTGCCTGTAAGCTGTAAGTATTAAATATAATCAGCACAGGAAACAGAGAAAGGAGGTTAGACTACATGGTTGAAGGGATGATAGCCTTAGGAGCTGCCTTGGCGGTAGCAATCGCTACGATTGGACCTGGCATTGGTCAGGGTAACGCAGCGGGCAAAGCCATGGAATCCATTGCACGGCAACCAGAGGCTGCCGGCGAAATTAGGACCGCCTTAATTCTTTCTTTAGCGTTTATGGAAGCCTTGACTATTTACGGTTTGCTCATTGCATTCCTGCTGTTAGCAAAATTCTAAACTTTTTTTTAATGATGAGGCGGCGGCCGTATGCATTAGCTAGCGGCTAGCCCCTCAGAATTAATCCCTTTGCCCAGCAATAAAAAGAGGGGGCTAAACTGATGAGTGTTAATATTCACGACATGATCTGGGCTATCGTCAATTTTCTAGTTTTGGTAGCCATTCTAAATAAATTCTTGTATAAACCTATATTGGGGATGTTAGATGCACGCAAGTTGGATATTAAAAGCCGGCTTGATGAGGCAAATGATGCTCGCAATGAGGCAATGCAAGTAAAAGAAGAATATACCCGAGAAATGCAGAATGCTCGTATAGAAGCCCAGGAGATTATCACCAAAGCTACTAAACTAGCTGAGAATTCGAAAACTGGGATCATCCAAGAGGCGCGAGTAGAATCTGAAAAAGTAATAAAGAAAGCTCAGGAAGAAATACGTCTGGAAAAAGAAAAGGCTAAGACTGAGCTGCGCAACGAGGTTGCAACTTTGGCGGTGTTAGCAGCCGGCAGAGTATTAGAAAGAACTATCAAGCCGGAAGACCATGAACAAATGATTAGTCAATTCGTACAAGAGGTGGGGGATGTGTCGTGATTAACCGTGCGGTACCTCGGCGCTATGCCCAGGCCCTTTTGATGATAGCCTCTGAGCACAATCTTCTTGAAAAGTACGAACAAGAATTGGATACTTTTAAGGAGATGTTACTCAAAGAGCCAAATCTAAAAGCGTTCATGGATAATCCGAAGGTCCTGCCTGAGGATAAGAAAAACATACTTAAACCATTAATTGAGGGTCGCGTTGACCCAATAATTGTCAACTTCCTCTGCTTAATAGTGGACAAAAGACGCGAAAACTTGTTCCTCGACATAATCGAGGAATACAGAAATTACGCAGATCAGGCCAGAAATATACTTGATGCAGAGGTTAGAGCTGCCGTACAAATAACAGATAAAGATTTTCGCGAGCTGGAACAAAAATTATCTAAAGTAACCGGTAAAAAGGTGCGCATGAAAAGCATTATTGATACATCTTTAGTCGGTGGAATGATAGTACGGATTGGTGATACCATAATAGACGGCAGTGTCGTGAAGAAACTGTCGCTTCTTAAAACCCGGCTCCAGCAGTCGCAGTTTGAAAGAATTGGGGTGAACAAATAACATGAGCATCAGACCTGAAGAAATCAGCTCAATCCTAAAACAGCAGATTGAGAATTACCAGACTCAGGTTGAAGTGGCCAATATAGGCACTGTTATCCAAGTAGCTGACGGTGTTGCTCGTATCCACGGTTTGAGTCAGGCTATGGCTGGTGAGATGCTGGAGTTCCCCGGTGGGATCTTTGGTATGGCACTGAACCTGGAAGAAGACAATATCGGTTGTGTTATACTTGGACCATTTAGACAAATTAAAGAAGGCGACCAGGTCAAACGTACCGGAAAAATTGTGCAAGTGCCGGTAGGAGACGCTATGCTTGGCCGTGTAGTAAATGCTTTAGGGCAGGCTATTGACGGCAAAGGCCCAATTATTACCGAAAAGTTTAGACCTGTTGAATCACAGGCTCCCGGTGTTGTATACCGTAAGTCTGTACACCAACCTTTGCAAACAGGACTAAAATCGATAGACTCAATGATACCTATCGGTAGAGGACAAAGAGAACTTATAATCGGTGACCGCCAGACAGGTAAAACTGCGGTAGCTATTGATACAATTATTAACCAAAAGGGCCAAGATGTAATCTGTATATATGTTGCTATCGGTCAGAAAGCATCCACAGTCGCCAGTGTTGTTGCAAGATTAGAAGAAAAGGGTGCTATGGATTATTCCATTGTTGTTGCTGCTACAGCCAGTGAGCCGGCGCCTCTTTTATATATTGCACCATACGCTGGGTGTGCGATAGGCGAAGAATTCATGTATAACGGGAAAGATGTTTTGGTTATCTATGATGACCTTTCTAAGCAGGCAGTAGCTTACCGCGAACTTTCCTTGCTATTAAGACGTCCACCCGGTCGTGAAGCTTATCCTGGAGATGTTTTCTACTTACATTCGCGGCTTTTAGAACGTGCAGCCAAATTGAGTGATGATTTAGGTGGAGGCTCTCTTACTGCTTTACCAATAATTGAAACTCAGGCCAGTGACGTTTCTGCCTATATACCGACAAACGTAATTTCTATTACAGACGGACAGATATTCTTGGAATCAGATCTATTCAATTCCGGTTTTCGTCCGGCAGTTAACGTAGGTATATCAGTATCAAGGGTTGGTGGTAATGCTCAGATTAAAGCTATGAAGCAGGTTGCTGGGCGTTTGCGTTTGGATTTAGCTCAATACCGTGAATTGGCAGCTTTTGCCCAATTCGGTTCTGACTTGGATAAAGCTACTCAGGCTCGTCTTACCCGTGGTGAGAAGACACTAGAAATTCTCAAGCAGGGTCAGTATCAGCCTTTGTTAGTTGAAGAACAGATAATAATTCTTTATTGCGCAGTAAACGGCTATTTGGATGATATTCCTCTAGCAAAGATACAGGATTTTGAACAAGGCTTCCTTAATTTTGTACACACAACTGCTTACCAGGAAGTTCTTACAGGCATTAACCAAGAAAAGGCATTGAAGCCTGAATTAGAAGAAAAGCTTAAAACGGCTATTAGTGAGTATAAGAACTCCTTTATAGCCTAACGAGAAACTGCATAGCTTGCGCAAGCCCTGAATGTTTTCAGGGTGTGATTTAGCGTAAGGAAAAGGTGGTGAAAGAATGCCAGGTGTACGTGACATCAAACGCCGTATCCGTAGTGTAAAGAGCACTCAACAGATAACAAAGGCCATGGAAATGGTTGCGGCTGCTAAGCTGCGACGGACCCAAGGTGCTGTAATAGCCGCTCGCCCATATGCTGAGAAACTCGAAGAGGTACTCGGACGTATTGTTGCCTCTACTCAAGATAAAGTTCACCCTTTTATGGTCAAAAGACCAGTAAAGTCAGTAGGCTTCATCTTGGTTACCGGTGACCGTGGGCTAGCAGGAGGCTATAATGCCAATGTAATTCGTAAAACCATGGTGGAAGTAGCACGTATAACAGATGCGGAAAAAGGATTCATTCCCGTTGGACGTAAAGGCCGCGACTATTTGCGGCGTCGGCAGAGAAATATGACTGCTGAGTTTATCGGGATTAACGATGTTCCCACCGTTCTCGAAGCCAAAGAAATAGTAGACGTGGCTGTAAAGTCATACCTTGATGAAACGTATGATGAGATATATCTTGTTTATCAGGAATTTGTATCTGCATTGACACAAAGACCTGTAATCAAACAGCTTCTTCCGATTCCTTATGAAGAGCAGGAAGAAACAGGGACCAGCGAATATCTCTATGAACCGGCCCCTGCGCAGGTCTTGGATATGCTTCTTCCAAAATATATTCTAAACAAGGTGTTTCAAGGCTTAACTGAAGCCAAGGCAAGTGAGCATGGTGCACGAATGTCGGCGATGGGCTCCGCAACGAAGAATGCCGACGAAATGATAGGAAAATTAGTTCTCTCCTTTAACCGGGCTCGACAAGCCGCGATTACACGTGAGATTACCGAAATTGTTAGCGGCGCGGATGCCCTTAAAGCACAATAGAAAAAATATTCGTTTGCCGATAAACGGTAAACGGAAACTATATGTTGCTTAGTAGCTAATTAGGAGGTGTAGTAAGATTGAGTACCGGAAAGGTAGTTCAGATAATCGGACCCGTGGTTGACGTTGAGTTTCCGGCAGGACAGTTGCCGGACATATACAATGCCATAGTTATCAAAAACGATACAATTAATCTTACCATGGAAGCTGCCCAGCATTTGGGGAATAATATCGTTCGTTGCGTAGGAATGTCATCGAGCGATGGTTTACAGCGCGGAATGACAGCTGAAGATACAGGTTCGCCTATAACAGTTCCCGTTGGCGAGAATACATTGGGACGTATGTTTAATGTCTTGGGCGAGCCAATTGACGAGGGTGGAGAAGTTACTGTAGATGAAAGATGGCCTATTCATAGGCTAGCACCGCCTTTTGTTGAACAAAGACCCTCAACGGAAATATTGGAAACAGGGATTAAAGTAGTTGACCTTTTATGCCCATACTCTAAGGGTGGTAAGGTAGGTCTCTTCGGCGGAGCCGGAGTTGGAAAAACAGTATTAATACAGGAATTGATACGTAATATTGCTTATGAGCATGGTGGATATTCAGTTTTCGCAGGTGTAGGAGAGCGTACTCGCGAAGGAAACGATCTATGGAACGAAATGAAAGAATCGGGAGTTATTAATAAGACTAGCTTAGTTTTCGGTCAGATGAATGAGCCTCCCGGGGCCCGTCAAAGGGTTGCTTTGTCCGGACTGACAATTGCGGAGTACTTCCGTGATGTTGGAGGACAGGACGTTCTTTTATTTATCGATAACATCTTCAGATTCACCCAGGCAGGTTCTGAGGTTTCTGCACTCTTGGGAAGGATGCCATCAGCTGTTGGTTACCAGCCTACTTTAGCAACAGAAATGGGTAACTTGCAAGAACGGATCACTTCTACGAAGAAAGGTTCAATCACCTCTGTTCAGGCTATATATGTACCTGCAGATGACTTGACTGACCCAGCACCGGCAACAGCTTTTGCGCATCTTGATGCGACTACAGTTTTAAACCGTGCCATCGTGGAGATAGGGATATATCCGGCTGTTGATCCGTTGGATTCAACATCTAGGTTACTAGATCCTTTGATTGTTGGGCAGGAGCATTATGATGTTGCCCGTAACGTTCAGAGAATACTTCAGCGTTATAAAGAGCTACAGGATATTATCGCTATCTTGGGTATGGACGAACTTAGCGAGGATGACAAGCAGACAGTTGCCCGAGCTAGGAGAATACAGCGCTTTCTTTCTCAGCCTTTCCACGTTGCTGAACAGTTTACTAATACACCTGGTAAATATGTACCGGTTAAAGAGACAATTCGTGGCTTTAAGGAAATACTTGAAGGTAAACATGACGAAATACCTGAGAACATGTTCCTTATGGCAGGTACAATTGATGAGGTGGTAGAAAACGCTCGAAAGATGGAGGGGTAAAACATGGCTAAATCCCTCAAACTTGATGTCGTAACTCCTGACCGTACCCTGTTAAGCACCGAAATAGCGTCACTTATTGTACCTGCAGTTGAAGGGTATTTAGGTGTATTGCCAAATCATGCACCAATGATTTTGGGGCTTTTACCTGGTGCAGTCAAGTATCGCAGTGACGGGAAGCTTAACTTTCTTTCAATCAGCGGGGGATTCATGGAAATAGGACCCGACAGGGTAACGCTGCTAGCTGATTGCGCTGAAAAAGCGAATGAGATTGACAGGGAGAGGGCACAAGCAGCCAAGGGAAGAGCGGCACAGAGACTGAAGGAGAGACCGAGTGGTCTTGACGTCCAACGTGCTGAATTAGCCCTGAAAAGAGCCCTTGCCCGTTTGCAAGTAACAGATTACTCTAAGTAAATTTCGCTATTAGCAAAAAATTAAGTCCTTAAGTAGCAGGATTATAATAAATCGTGGCGAAGTATTTTAAACGATTGCTTTTACAGCAATTAACCTAAAACAGATAAACCGCAGTTAAATTTAACTGCGGTTTATCTGTTTTTTATTCCCTATATTATTAATTATTATCATTATTATCTGTGGAATATGAAATTTTCGGAATAAAATGGAATTAGCAGGGCAATAATAATACTAAAAACAGATGAGGAGAGAAGAACATGAGATTGCCCGTGCAAATTGTCTTTGTTAGTCTATTCCTGTTATTGTTGATAGCCTTACCTAGCCAGGCGTTATATAATGACCATATATCAATTCTAAATAATTATGAGCTCGCCTGGAAAGTATTTTCTCTTGCCGGTACAGATATAAAAGAAATAAAATTACAGGCATGGGGACAAATTAGCAATAGAAATATGACGGAAGATGAGATTAATAGTACCTATCAGTTATTGGCCCAGGCGCTCCGGATAGACGCACTGAAGAAGCCCGTTTTCCAATTAAGAAATGATGGGATCAAGAGCCTCTCTATAATAGCCGAAAACGAGAACGGTAATAATGCGCAACTTTCAATACAATCTATCCCCGATCCTGCCAAAGGGGAAGGCAGTACCTATATTGCAACACTATTTACATCAGATGATCCCTTGACCGCGCAGCAGGCATATAATGATTTGATCATATTACTAAGAGATATTGGGTTTACTGAACCAATAGGTATAACCTTTAAAGGTGAGAATCCAGGTACGACAACTACCAAAATCAGAAATGCCAGGATCAAAGACTTAGCTAAAGTCGTAAATGCCGAGTATATAGAAGGTATTGTACAGGATAGATACAGTAGTCTATGCTTTTATACGAGTGAAGGAAAGCAGTATTTGTATATTCAAGGCAAGAAAATTAATCTAAATATTGCTTTTAGTATAGATGAGCTTGAGAATACAACACATATTTATGTAGGTGTCCCCGTGATTTATCAGGACTATTAAAAGAAATAATGTTATAATACGATATGAATACAGCACATTTTAAAAAGATAGAAAAAAAGCATAAGAAGGGGGGGCCTGCAAGCAAAACCATGAGGGAGTGTATCCACCGGTTTTGTCATTCAGGAAAAATAATTGGAAAAAATAATTGTACAAGGCGGTAAGCAATTAAAAGGAACAATCACAGTAAGCGGTGCAAAAAACGCTGTATTACCAGTAATTGTGGCCTCTTTGCTATCAGATGGAGCTTGTCGTATTCAGGATGTACCTAGGTTAACTGATGTTGAAACTATCTGTGATGTACTCGGAGAAGTAGGCGCCAAAATTAAAATAATAGACGCGCATACCTTGGACATCAACTGTAATAAGATAAATAAATTTGAAGCATCATATGAATATGTTAGTAAAATGAGAGCATCAAATTTAGTCATGGGACCTTTACTAGCTAGGCTTGGTAAAGCAAAAATATCTATGCCCGGTGGCTGTGCAATAGGAACGCGCCCAATTGATCTTCATTTAAAAGGTTTTGAGGCGATGGGAGCCAGAATTAAACTGGAGCATGGTTATATTATTGCCGAAGCTCCACGCTTAACTGGAGCTAGGATTTATTTAGACTACCCTAGTGTAGGAGCTACTGAGAACATTATAATGACGGGTTCTTTAGCCCATGGCGTAACAGTCATTGAAAATGCAGCAGAGGAACCGGAAATAGTTGATCTAGCAAATTTTATCAATAGTATGGGTGGACGTATTAAGGGAGCAGGAACAAAGATCGTCAAAATAGAGGGCGTCAAGAACCTTGGCTCTACAACACACACAATTATCCCAGACAGGATTGAGGCAGGAAGCTTTATGGTAGCAGCAGCGATAACTGGTGGAGAACTTATGCTTGAAAACGTTATTGCCGACCATTTGAAACCTGTCATTGCCAAGCTGATTGAAATTGGGGTAGAAATAGAAGAAGTCGGAAATGGTTTGTATATCAGAGCTAGTAACCCGCTTAAGGCTGTAGATATTAAGACTCTTCCCTACCCAGGGTTTCCTACGGATATGCAGGCGCAATTTATGTCTTTACTTACAGTAGTCCAGGGGACAAGTGTCCTAACTGAAACGGTCTTTGAAAACAGATTTATGCATGCAGAAGAACTGCGCAGGATGGGTGCAGATATTAAGATTGAAGGACGTAGCGCGGTAGTTGAAGGAATGAACCGACTAACCGGGGCTTTAGTCAGAGCGTCAGATCTTAGAGCAGGTGCGGCTCTCATTATTGCAGGATTAGCTGCTGAAGGGGTAACGGAGATTGGCAATATTTATCACATAGATAGAGGATATGATCGTATTGTAGACAAGTTTCGCTCTGTTGGAGCTAACATTAGTAGGAGTTAAGAAAAGCGCTGGTTAACCGGCGCTTTTTTACATTATACTTTAATTGAAATATGTACAATCATAAAAGAGGCGACAAAGGCATAAGTATTAGTCTGATTAGATAATACTAAGGTGGTTGATGCTGGTGTCGTTGTACATCTGGAGAAGGAAAAGAAAATATAGGCTACTAAGTAAATGTATTCTTCTATTATTAATAGTGATAATACTCATACCAATAGCGCTATACATCTTTACGGAAGAAACTCATGAAATGTTGATTGAAGGGGATACAATTAGAGTTCAATTACTGTTGCATGAGAGCGGAAAAGTAATTGAACTAGGTCTAGAAGAATATGTGGTTGGTGTGGTGGCTGCCGAAATGCCTGCATCTTTTCCTCTAGAGGCCTTAAAAGCCCAAGCTGTAGCTGCCAGGACATACGCGGTAAAACGCATACAGATACCCGACCCGCGTATAACGAGAATTAACAATAAAGCGGTTCTTAGTCCCGATTCTGCGATTAACCAAGCCTATATTAGTGTGGAGGAAATGAAAAGTCGTTGGTGCAAAAGAAGTTATCTAACGTATAAAAATAAGATCACCCAAGCCGTCTCTGAGACAAAAGGAGAAGTTCTACTATATGAAGGGAATCTAATTGATCCTGTCTACCACTCCTCCTGTGGAGGTTGTGGAACCGAAGACTCCGAGAACGTCTGGAAATATGAGATACCATACTTGAGAAGTGTGCCCTGCAACAATCATCCTGAGGGAAATAAAGAAGCAATAAACATATTCAAATTAAGCAAGCTTAACGCTCTCATGGGTATACAGTCACGCGCGGTTAGTCACACCTCATCAAACCAAAGGATAATAAAAATTCTAGAGAAAACTGCCTCTGGCCGCATCACAACACTACTGGTTTCTGGGCAGGAAGTAAGCGGAGCTGAATTGCGTAGTAAATTGAGTCTGCCTTCCACCATACTTAATTGGGTAATAGAAAAAGATGAGATAAAGTTTATTAGCCGAGGCTACGGTCATGGAGTAGGAATGTGTCAGTATGGGGCAGCCTCCTTAGCTAAGGAAGGTAAGGATTACGGGGGCATTCTGAAGCATTATTACCAAGGCGTGAATCTAGCCTTAGTTAAAGGGAGAGAATAAACTTAAAGCCACCTCGTAAAAAGTAGCTAGATTAATGATCCAATAATCTGGTAATACTATTTCCGAGGTGGTGTATCATGTTGAGAGAAAGAATTATAAGAATTATTAAGAATAAAGGTATAAATATAAGAATACTAGGAATATATGCGGCAGTTATAATACTGGTATTCACACTTGGAGTTCCAATGCTAAAAAGCCCAAGCCCGCAAATTGTAGAAGAGGTAATGCATGAAGATAAATTTGCTTACACAGATCGATTAGCATATATAGATGAGGGAAAATATACAGAGGATGTAACTAATCTTGATAAAGAAACTTATATAGATGAATTAGCTTATGTAGAAGAAGAAAACATAGATCAAGATGTTGACCTCGAGGAAGATATTCCTGCAACTACAGTACCTGTAGAGGAACAAGCAAAAGAAAATATCGTACAAAACATCGAGCAAATAATCTGGCCACTAAAAGGTGAAGTAATTCAGGAAATGGGACTCGTTTATTCGGAAACCTTTGATGATTACCGTTATCATGACGGTATCGATATCAAAGGGGAGGTTGGTGATGAGGTCATTGCCTCATTAGGGGGACAGGTAGTTAATATTAAAAGCTCTAAGGGTGATAAAATAACAATTCTTATTGCTCATGGCAATGATTGGCAGAGCGAGTATTCGCATCTTGACGAGGCTAAAACAAAAAAGGGTGATGTAGTAAAAGCTGGACAGATAATAGGCGTTGTAGGGCAACCTGGCTTAAATGAAGTGAAGCTTGGGCCACATCTTCATTATAGATTGATAATGAAGGAGCAAAATATAAATCCACTTAAGTACCTGCCATAAGAAATATAAACAAACTTGCATTTTTTTCATTTCCTCTCATATACATTTAGAGAAAAATATGTATTGCGGAGGGGAAGCGGAGTGCAAGAATATATAAGAAAACGTGTACTGGAAGTCTGCCATTATATGCTGGATACGACTGCCACAGTCAGGCAAACAGCGACAGTTTTTGGTGTCAGTAAAAGTACCATTCATAAGGACATGACTGAGCGATTACCTGTTATTAACAAACAATTAGCAGCACAAGTAAAATATGTATTAGAGCAGAACAAGGCGGAGAGACATTTGCGGGGTGGAGAAGCAACAAAGCGAAAATATAAGGAAGCACAAGAAAATTAATGTAAAATTTCTTGTAGAAAAAAGGAATAAAATCATTTCATGTAGAAGATATGAGCCACAGAGTTTCTCCTCGTTATGAGGGCAAGACTTAATTTTGGTAGGAGGATTGGTGGCCTCATGTTCTTCTTTAATTTTGGTGAAGATATTGGTATAGATTTAGGAACAGCTAGCGTACTTGTCTATGTAAAGAATAAGGGAGTTGTATTAAACGAGCCCTCGGTTGTGGCAATGGACAAAAACTCAGGACAGATTATTGCAGTAGGAGAAGAGGCCAGAAGAATGCTAGGAAGGACTCCGGGCAATATTGTTGCTATTCGCCCTATGAAGGAAGGGGTTATTGCAGACTATGAAGTGACGGAGAAGATGCTGCGTTATTTCATCGACAAATCCTTGCAGAAGAAGTTTTTCTTTAAACCTCGTGTAATGGTAGGAGTACCTTCTGGAGTGACCAGTGTAGAGGAGAGAGCGGTTAAGCAAGCAGCTATATCTGCTGGCGCAAAAGAGGCCTTTATAATCGAAGAACCTATGGCAGCTGCCTTGGGAGCAGGGCTAGAGATCGGAGAACCTAGTGGTTCGATGGTAGTCGATATTGGCGGAGGAACTACCGATGTTGCCGTCCTTTCACTAGGTGGGATTGTTACCAGCAAGTCTATTCGTATAGGCGGAGACAAGTTCGATGAGGCCATTGTCCGTTATATGCGCAGATTCCATAACCTGATGGTTGGAGAACGCACGGCCGAAGAAATAAAGATTGAATTAGGCTCTGCATTCCCCGAAGATAGAGAAAGGACATCCATAGAAATACGGGGGAGAGATTTAGTAAGCGGGTTACCTAAAAATATTTCTTTGAATGTAAAAGAGATTCACGAAGCAATAAGGGAGCCTTTAGAGGCAATTTTAGGTGCCGCTAAAGAAGTCTTGGAAAAAACGCCACCCGAATTATCTGCTGATATTATGGATAAAGGGATTATTCTAACAGGTGGAGGTGCTTTGTTACACGGGATTGATAAATATATTTCCCGCGAAACCCAGCTCCCAGTTCATGTGGCAGAAAATCCGATCAATTGCGTAGCCCTTGGGACAGCAAAGGCTCTGCTACATCTTGATGCCCTGGAAAGCGCACGTTCTCTAAAAAGCCAACCAAAGTATTAAAAAAAAGTATAAACAATATTAAAAAAAAAACGATATACATATTAGAGGAAAGGGGGTTCATATGCTAAAAGGACTATATACAAGTGCACTGAGCATGGCATATCTTACCAAACAACAAGAAATTTCTTCTAATAACCTATCGAATAGTAACACTCCTGGTTACAAAAAAGAAAATGCAATTTCTAAGTCTTTTCCTGAGATGCTCTTATACAGGTTAAATGATCCCAGCGTTGGAGGGGACAAGCCCCCCTATGTAGGGAAGTTGACAATGGGGGTTCAGTTGGCGGATATTGTTACCAGTTATACTTCTGGTACAACACAGCAGACAGGGAACCCCTTGCAGTTAGCCTTGATGGATGAAGGATACTTTACTGTGAATACACCTCAGGGCGAGCGCTATACACGTAACGGCGAGTTTAATATTAGCCCCGATGGCTCCTTAGTAACAACAGATGGATACACAGTGATGGGCAATAAAGGCCCCATAGTGATCATCGGAGGTGAGTTCGCCGTAGATGAACAGGGAAGAATTGTCAGTGGCGGACGCGAAGTCGACAAATTACGTATTGTCAATTTTGCAGAAGATCCGGTTAAGGAAGGCTCTACACTTTTTCGTGGCGCAAACCCGGAAGAATTATTCACATCGAAAGTAGCCCAAGGTTTTATAGAAAGCAGTAATGCGGACTCTATTGAAGAAATGGCTAACATGATAAATATTAGCCGGGCCTATGAGGCGAATCAGAAGGCTATACAAACACAAGATGGAACTCTTGAAAAGGCTGTCAATGAGATAGGCCGACTGTAAAGACCAAATTAAATTGAGGCCGGACTGCGTGCAGAGGCCTCCCGGTTCCCGAACGATTGAGGGAACCTTAGTTCACATGTGAAGGAGGCATACCTAGATGATGAGATCACTACTTACAGCTAGCTCAGGAATGCTGGCTCAGCAGACGAATATTGATGTTATCTCCAACAATTTAGCTAACGTAAACACAACAGGATTTAAGAAAAGTCGGGTGGATTTCCAATCGTTGCTGTATCAATCAATTAGAAAGCCGGTTGCTTCTACAGAAGGATTTTTCAACCCCACGGGGATAGAGGTCGGCCATGGTGTCAGAATTGCAGGAACCCTAAAGGATTATTCGACCGGCATGCTGCAAGAAACCGGTAATGATTTAGATGTCTGCATTGAAGGAAGCGGATTCTTTATGGTGGAGCTTCCTGATGGTAGTGTGGGTTACACAAGAGCAGGTAATTTTAGAATAGATGCCGAAGGTTTTCTGGTTAATTCTAACGGCTATCGACTACTTTCTTCGCAGGGGAACGTAAATACTACAAATTCAATGACAGTAAATGGAAAGACCATGAAATATATACAACCGGATACGGATACGAACACTATTCATATTAGTACAACTGGAATTGTTGCAACAGAGAAGTTAGATATTAGTAGTGCGGCGGCACCGGTCATCGAATTAGCCAATTTTGCCAATCCGGCCGCTCTAGAAGCAATTGGGTCTACTATATATATAGGCAATGAGGTCAGCGGTAACGTCACTATAGATAATCCGACTCAAGGTAATATGGGGGCTTTGCAGGCGGGATTTCTAGAATCCTCCAATGTTAAAATAGTAGAAGAAATGGTAAAGCTGATTATCGCGCAGCGGGCCTATGAAATAAATTCCAAATCAATCCAGACCTCCGATGAACTTTTGAGTATGACCAACAATTTAAGGCGCTAAGAGCATTAAAGTATTGGAGGTATAATTTTATGAAGATCGATGCTACAGGCTTCTCCCAGGATATAGGGAGGATTGCCCAAAATAGCTACCAGAATAAAACAAACAGTGACTTCCAGAAAGTACTAGAGCAAGCCAAAGAGAGCGGTCAAGATGACCAGAAACTCCGAGAAGCTTGTCTAGGAATAGAAGCGATGTTTATTCACCAGATGCTGACGCAAATGCGAGCTACAGTACCGCAGGGTGGTCTAATCAAAGAAAGTAATGCAGAAAAGATATATCGAGATATGCTAGATGAGAGATATAGCGAGATTATGGCAAAATCTACTAACAACTTGGGACTTGCTGATATGGTATACAACCAACTGAAAGCTCAGGAAAGCGCAAATACAGAAAATGGCAACACGAAAGAGTGACGAAGTAAAGAGAAAATAGTATAATATTAATTAAAAAGAGCAGTGCAGCTGCTCTTTTGCAGTTTAAGAAACCTCCAAGAACATGTAGCAATTATATACCAGCTTAAAATATTGCAGGATTAGGTTATAATTGTGTAGAATAGTGATTGTTAAGTTAAAATAGACGTTGCTTAAAATAGGTGCTATCATGATTAAACGCGTAATTGTAATAATTGTTTTTATGGCTTTTCTTTTTAGCATGCCTTTGCTGGCTGAAGAACAACTAATGACGAAGCATTTTTTTGACAACTGGCTTCCTGCTGCCACAAAGCCCGTGGAACAGCAAATTGACCAGCTGAAAACAGCAATATCTGAAATGGATAGGGCAGTAAGAGAAATGCGCAGTAGTCTGACGACGGAAATAAAAGTGGTTATCGGGCAGACCAAGGCTTGGATTGATGGGAACGTAGCAGTCCTAGATGTAGCACCCGTTATCAACAACAACAGAACGATGGTTCCAGTTCGCTTTATCGGGGAGTGCATGGGAGCAGAATTCGCGTGGGATGGGAACACACGCAAGGTAACATATACATTAAATAGCCTCACCATAGAATTGTATATTGATAAGAAGACAGCAAAGGTTAGAGGTAAAGAAGTAGCCCTAGATGCTCCACCCTTCATTATTGAAGGCAGAACCATGGTACCGCTTAGGTTTGTGGGTCAATATATGGAGGCAAGTTTCGAATGGGACAGCGCTAACCAGACAGTTACCATTTTCCGTTAAGGGAAGCTAGAAATGACAGCGAATGCAGGTGATGATAATGAATTTAAAGAAAATATATTATACGGTACTGATAGTTGTAATTGTACTGGGCTTTGGCTATTTGGGATTTGATAGATACTTTAGGCTCCCCTTTGATCAAGAGCCGGTTGCGCCTATCGCCAACGGGCAGGAGGAAAAAGAATCAGAATTTGGCAAATTTAATGTACTTATCATGGGCTTGGATGGCCGGCAAGGTGTTAATGATCGTGCCGATACAATTATCTTAGCCTCACTCGATGGAGAAAACACCAAAGCTCAGCTTCTTTCCATACCTCGGGATACCCGAGTCAAGATTAAAGGAGCTTGGGATAAAATCAACGCAGCTTATGCCTATGGTGGGATTGAATTAACCAGCAAAACAGTTTCTGATTTTCTAGATGTGGAAATTGATCGATACGTCGTAGTGAATTTTAATAGCTTGGTGAAGCTGGTCGATGAAGTAGGCGGTATAGAAGTTGATGTTCCGGTCAGGATGTACGTGCCCCTTGAGGGGATAGACCTACAGGCCGGCAAACAGCATTTAGATGGTGAACAGGTGCTTGCGTATTCTCGTTTTCGTGGTACTATGGAAGGGGATATAGGCAGGGTCAAGAGGCAGCAGCAAGTTATAACTCTGCTGTTAGAAGAAATCCTTAGGGTACAGAACTTTACGCAGATATCGCAAATGATACCAATCTACAAAGAAGACGTGGACACGGACTTAACAATCAAGGAAATGATTGCTTTAGCCAGGATTGCCCCGGAAATTATGGAAAACGGTATAGAAACCCAAGTATTGCCGGGTGAAAATAAGAAGATTGATGGACTGTGGTTCTGGGAACCTGATATGGAGGAATAATGGAAGCTGACAAAGAAATAAACCTTCCTCGCTTAGCCAGGAAAAAGAGATATACGCTATCACCACTATCTATTTTCGTTTTAATAGCATTTTTTGTGCTCTGTGCACTGCTGGGGTTCTGGTTAGCGCAGGAATTTTCTGACCCCCTTATTCCGGTATTAGAAGAGGGGGAAGAGCAATCCCAATACGCTTCAGAGGATATCTTGAATCTTCTTCTGCTAGGGGTGGATCAGCGTGAGAATGAACCGTCCCGATCTGATACAATTATCTTAGCTTCAATAGATATTAGGGAAAAGAAGATCCACCTGTTATCAATTCCTCGCGATACGAGGGTAGCTATTGCCGGAAAAGATGTTACCAGGAAAATAAATTATGCTCATGCCGTGGGAGGACCGGAATTAACCGTGAACACAGTTGAGGAATTCCTCGATCTTCCGGTGCACTATTATATAGAAACTAATTTTGAAGGCTTCAGCGGGATGCTTGATGTATTAGGCGGATTAAGTATTAATGTAGAACAGCGCATGTATTTTCCCGAAGAAGGCATAGATTTACAGGCAGGTCTACAAAAGCTTAACGGGCATGATGCCCTCTCCTATGTACGCTGGCGCAGTGATGGCAAAGGAGATATCGGCAGGATCGAAAGACAGCAGAAATTCTTCCGTGCTTTGGCTGACCAGGCCTTAACCTTTTCTACTATTTGGAAAATACCAGATTTGCTGGATGAGCTCAACGAGTATGTCAAAACTGACATGAAGCTGCAGAAAATGATTCTTCTGGCAAATAAGCTAAGAGATATTGAGAACATAGAATTAAAAGCCTCAGTAGTACCGGGAACACCAGATGATATTAACTTTGGCGCAAGCTACTGGATACCGGACAAAGAGGCCTTAGCCGCTATATTAGAGGGAGTTTACGGAGAAACTAGTAACCCGTGAAGAAAAACTTCCCTATCTAAAAATGAATAAAGCTGTTATAATAAAGTTCTGCTTTCATACACATGAACTAATTACCCAATTTGTTAACCGTGAATTTGGACCCTGTGTATTATACATATGAGAATTGCGGGAACAAAAAAGAGGAGTTTTGCGTCTATGAATTTAGAAACAGTTTCCATCCTAGGCAGTAAAGTGGCACGCATGTCCATGGAAGAGGTCTTGGAATGGATACGCATGATGGTTGAACAAGGAAAACCTCGCCATATCGTTACAGCAAATGCTGAGATTATTTATAAGGCCTATATGGAAAAGGATTTTCATGCTATTTTAGGTAATGCGGATTTAGTGACCGCTGATGGCTCCGGGGTAGTATTGGCCGCTCGCTTTCTGGGGGCACCAATCTCCGAACGCGTCACAGGAATAGATCTCTCCGAACGTATCTTCTCTCTTGCAGAAGAAAAAGGTTGGGGTCTGTATTTTCTTGGAGGAACTCAAGAAGTCGTTGAAAAGGCTGTACTGAATGTATTAAGCAAACATACCAGACTGAGGATAGTGGGCTATCATCACGGGTATTATTCCCAAGAGGAAACAAGCGAGGTTGTAGCGAATATAGAAGGTGTAAAGCCAGATATACTTCTAGCAGCTCTCGGCTTTCCGAAACAGGAAGAATTTATTCAGGAGAACATCAAGCCACTCCAGGTACCAATTTCAATTGGTGTAGGAGGAACCTTTGATATCCTGGCCGGTACGGCCAAGAGAGCTCCGTTTTTGATGCGGAGATTAGGCTTGGAATGGCTTTACCGACTTTTATGCCAGCCGTCACGGTGGCAGAGAATGTTGGCCCTGCCCAAGTTCCTCATCGCAGTTCTTTGGAATAAGCTTAGAAGAAAGAATAGCTCAAATTAGTACTATTCCGATATTAAGCGCATATAATAGCTTTAGTATGCAGTTAATTAATACAAGCACTTTAAAAAAGGAACATTACAAGAATATTTCGACATATTAGCAGGAATTTAGGAAGATAAGTAGAATAAGAATACTTATATATCTTCATTATGCTATTCAATCTGTTCTAAATATTGACTTCAATAACTTGTGTGATATAATGTGGTATAGTAACTTGCCATTACATTGTTTAAATTTTCTAAAGGTCAAAAATTAAACCTTTAGGTTTTAGGTTAATTGCTTAAGTGAATTTTTGAAAGGGGGGATACGGCCACTTAGATTCACAGTGGATACATAGTAGGACGTAATGGTTCCTAATAAAATGCCCGGTATCCAGAATAAACACTGTTTCCGTGGCAGGAACCCGCCCCCGGGAAAATAAACCCGGGTAGAAAGATCAACTGTCAAAGACGGTTGATTCAGAACCTTGAAAATTTAGGAGGGATATAGTTTGAAATCTACTAAAAAATTATTTGCCATCTTGACATTAATGATGTTCATGATGACTTTACTCCCAATGGCAGCTTTTGCTGCTGCTGTAGACGCAACAGCAGCTACAGTTACAAGCACTACAAATGAGACAGGTGCAACTGCAACTTACACTATTAATGTAACTATCCCAGCGATAGCAGCTGGTAGTGGTGATGTAGTTACCATTAATCTCACTGACAGTGCTAACGTGCTTAAAGCAGGTGTATTTCCTGCAGCAGCTGCAGCTTCGTTTGATACTGCTGCAGGTGTAGCTATAGCTGCAGGTAATGCGACTGCTGCAACTACAGCTGCTGGTGCTCTTGTTATTACCGAAGTAGCTGGCGGCCTTGCTGCTGGTACTTACACAATAACGCAGGCGGTTACAAACCCTGCAGTTGGAACTTACAAACTCAGAGCTACAGCTGTAGCTGCTGATTTAGCTAGCTTAACAATTGTTGGCGGTGCTAACGCATTTGCAACTATTGTCGAGACTGACAAGACTTCAGTTGTCGGCGATGGTACTTCAACAATCAAGTTTACAGTATATGCTTATGATGCCTCTAATAATATTGTAAGTGGTAGAGCACTTGTAGTTGCTTCATCACGTGGAACAACTGACATTTTCAGAAACTCTGCTGATACTGCTAACCTGGGTGCAGCTCCTACTGGTGCCGCTCCTAACTATGTTGTTACAACTGACGCAGCTGGTAAAGCAGAATTCAAAGTTAAGTCTTCTGTAGTTGGTGCTGCAAAAATTGGTATTGGTCTAACTGATGCTGCTGCTACTACTTCAGTATATGCATATTTGACTGGTGCAAGCGCTGCTTCCACAACAACTTGTGGTCTGGCTGCAACAAAAGATATCACATTCACATCTCCATCTACTAATGCTGTTGCAGTTATTGGAACTCCTGTAGCTAGTGATGCCTCAGCTGTTGCTGGTGATGGTCTCGCAGCTGCTACAGCTTGGAATTCAGCAACTGTTAACGGTAATAGTATAGATACTTATGAAATAACTTTCAAAGTTACAGCCTCAAACGGTGCTCCTGTTTCAGGGCAAGAAGTAACTATATCAGCTAACAAAACTCAGGTAAATCTTAACAAAACCACTGCTACAACTGACGCAACTGGTGTTGTAAAGGTAAAAGTTTCAGCTACTAAGCCTGGCACATACAGTGTTAAAGCTGCTGCTGGTGACAAAGATGTAACAACAAATGTTATATTTGCTGCTAACGATCTGTATAAAGTAGAGTTAGTTTCCGGCGGAAATGAAACAGTAGCAAAAGATGCTCCTTATTCAGTGAAGTTTAAGTTCTCCGATACAAACGGTAATCAGATTAAATATACTAGGGCAGTTGCTGTTGGCGCAGCTACCATTGCTACTACACCAGTTAATTATGCTGCTGGTAATATTGGACTCAAGCTTGAAGCAACTGTTCGTCCTTCTGATTCCAACATGGACGAAAAAATATACAACAACAACACTACAGCTGATTATTCATTTATCAACACTGCTGAAGGCTACTTGAAGATGACCATTGGTGGTGGAGAAATAAACAAAGAAGGAACCCATACCGTCAAGGCTTATTTTGATAATGGTCAGGTAGTATCCTTCACTTTCGAAGTTAAGAAGCAGGGAACTGCTGTAGATCTGTCCGTAAAATATGATCAATCTGCTATTTCCGTGAACACTAAGACTGGTGTTCCTACCATTAAGCGTATAGACGCTGCTGGCGTATCTAAAGAGCTTACAGCTGCTGAAGTTTTAGCAGACATCGTATTTACACCTAGTGATGTACGTATGATCCAAAGTGCCGTTGGCGCTGGTGATAACGCATTTACTTCTGGTGCTGGTGACTTCTTTGCAATTGGCGACGAGAAGTATGCTGGAACATTGGTGATTACTGCAGTTGACAAGAACAAAAAGCTTTCAGGATCTGCAACAATGACAATTAATAAGATTGCTAACGGATTAACTCTTACAGCTGCTGAAGCTACAACTCAAATAGGTAATGACGCTGTAATTAAAGCGCAACTCGTTGATGTAGAAGGCAAATCAATTGCTATTGGTACTGGTGTTACAGCTGTCAGCGTTGATTACTATGTAATCAGCAAGCCATCTGGCGCAATTGTTAGTAGCAGCACACCATCTACTATTCTGACAGATATGCAGAAAACAGGTGCTGCTGATTTAAAAATCAGTAGTAACGTAGCTGGCGATGTTAAGGTTCAAGTAGTTATAACTACTACTGGTACTCCAGCAAGAACCTTTACACAATCAGTTGACCTTAAGTTTGGAGCTCCTAAAGTTGTTGTAGGTGCTGGTCAAGTTACTATGTTCATCGGCGCTACTGGCTTCATGAAAGACGGAGTAGCTGGTGTTACTGATGTAGCTCCTTTCATCCAAGATGGTCGTACTTTCGTAGCTGTTCGCCCTGTTGCTGACGCTTTTGGCGCAGAAATAGGTTGGGACGAAGCTACTCAAACTGTAACTCTGACTCGTTCCGACATGACTGTAACTATCGTTATCGGTTCCAATACCATAACTGTAGTTAAAGATGGCGTAACAAGCACAGTTACCGCTGATGTTGCTGCTATGATTAAAGATGGACGTACTGTATTACCTTTCCGTGCAGTTGGCGAAGCCTTCGGAGCTACTGTTAGCTACGATGCTGCTACCCAATCCGTAAGTTACGTACAGTAAATACAACAATAAAAAAGGAGAGGCTATGCCTCTCCTTTTTTCTATTTCTTTTTTATTTTAGATGAATATCGAAGCAATTATGTAGTATAGAATATATAAAGATGTTGTATAAATACTTGTTGACTATTTAGGTGCCTTTACGTAAAATGAATTTGTAGGTTTCGACCCGTCAGTCGGAAGATAGGAGGACAACTAGAAATGTTTAAAATAAATAAGGCACCAATAATAGTGCTATTAATACTTCTAATGTTTAGCCCGGTAATTACATATGGTGAAACGTATATGGAGTTAGTAACAATAAGCGAAGCGAAGGGGTTGGCGGTCCAAAATAGCCCCGAGATGAAACAACAAGAAAATAATAATGAGCTAGTCAGAGTAAATGAACGTGACACATGGATATCTTATGAGCAGGCTAAGGCAGCATGGCAAAATTCAGGTGGATTAGATTATCTTAAATCATCGATGGAAGTTGCCAAAAAGGCCTATGATGCTTCAGTTTATGCGCGAGAAGATGGCAAAACTATTCTAAGTAACCTTAAGAAAGAGATAGAATATAATACGGAGAGTTTATATCTCACTATCTTAAATATGGAAAGTAGTATTGAGATGTTAGAATTAAGCTATGAACTTCAAAATAAAGTTGTAGAAATAGAAAAACTTAAAGTAAGTTTAGGTATGGGTACGCAGTTTACATTAGATAAAGAGGTTAGGAAAGTAAGAGACTTACAAATAAAACTACAGGAATTGCATGATAACCATAAAACATTAAGATGGAACATTAATAGGAGCATGGGCAGAAACATAGAGGCTCCCCTCGTATTGAGTCCTGTTGCTTTTACTCCTACAACCTATAATAGTGAGACGAATACATTTGACAAAGCATTAGAGGCTTCCTTGGCGATAGAGCAATTCAACAGAACAGTAGAGGACAAGGCAAAAGAGATTGAAGAAAAAAGATATACAGCCTCGGATAAGGTTGAGAGGCTAAATTTAGAGATTAAGCAGATAGATTTAACTAAAGCTGATACTGTATATGGTATGAGGTTATCGGTGAAAAATATATATGAAAAATTATTGCTAGCTCAGAAGTCGCTCGTCAATTGTCGGATAGCACATGAAATAGCGGAAAAAGAGTTCGAAACACATAAACTTCAATATGATCTGGGTGTTATTTCGAAAATAGTATTTGATAGCTATAAAATAACTTCCGAACAAACACAAGTGGATTATGAGAAAGCTGTATATGACTATTATTTAGCAGCAAGAAAGGCTTCTCTGGCAGAAGAGGGAATGTTTATTTCGTCGCTATGATGGCATAATATATAAACCGAGTTTACAGCATGAGAGCGATTTATAAATGTCCTTCTTTATTTCATGCTTTGTGGTTATCTTTGATAAGAATATATTACTAGTTGTATATTCTTGATTTCGCGGAAAAAGTGTGAACACTTTGGTTTCACACTTTTTCTAAATTATGCGATTACTATTCTTTTCGTATGACTAATACTTGTGCAGATCTATCTGTAATTCTCCACGCATTGTTATTTTTGATTAGAACAAGAGATTCATAAGATTGAACCTTACCGCTAAAATGTGGGTTAATACTTTTACTCATTTCAATTGTAATAGCTTCAACAGTAGCCGCATCACCATTAATCTCAATTACATCTATTTCACTTTCTTGTAGCACTCGAGATATTTCATTTTCCTGTATCGATTTCTTTAAATTGGGGAGTTTATTGGGATTGCTCAACCATTCTTCTTTGCCTTTATTGGTCCAATATTCCAGACCATCATTCATATCATAGCTTTCCCATTCATAATTCTTAATTGCCTGAAAATAGGCAGAGACGACTTCTTTTATAGCTTCCTCATCATTTTTATCATCTGTAACAAGTCCAATACCTGTTGCTTGTGAACCTGATGGAGAACAGGCAACAGATGATATAGAAATAAGAGATAGGAGAATTAATATAAAAGTTATTTTCTTCATAGCATACCACCTTAAAAATAATTATTTATACTAAATTTTCACACATGCTGTTCAAATATGCAATGAAAAAAATTGGAGAAGTAATATTCCCAAATTTACTTATTACTTAAAAAAAGGATGTAAGTTTATTGAAGTACAAGTAATATACACTATGTCTAACGAACAATAAACTGAATATGTCCCGAGGGTATGATCATAACACTGCACTATAAGTATCTACTAATAAAACTCAGATATGATTATTTGCTATCATGTATGCAGATATCAGGAATATGATTATGTTAGATGCTACGACTATCAGTCAATAATATTATTTGCGAGGAGGTAAGCTATGAAAAAGTACATACTTATATTGCTCCTTTGTATGTCTGTATTCATAATAGGTGCTACTGCAGTGGCAACGAACTATTACAAAGACTACCCTGTTGTGAGAGTTTTTGTTGACGGAGCTGAATTAGTATCTCAAGACGTACCTGCGTTTCAAATTGATGGGCGCACCATGGTGCCTTTACGCATGGTTGGAGAAGCATTAGGTGCAGATGTAGAATGGGACGCTTCAACGCAGAGTGTCAGGATTACACAGAAACAAGAAGAGGTACGGGAAGCGCCCATAGAAAAGCTTATAGTATTGTCTGACCTAGATTATTATTTATGGATGACGGATACTACACAGGTTACCGGAAAGATTACGAATAATAACTTAAGCTGGGTAGATATAAAGTTAACAATTAATTATTATGACGAAAGAGACTACCTCGGACATATACATATTCATATAGATGATATAGGAGCAGGGGATAGTAGAGTATTTACAGTGGAAGGTAAGGGAGACTTAGCCCGATATGTAAGAAAAGAGATTGTTTTTGACAAACTGGTATGGAACGAATAAGAATTATTGAAATCTCCAATAGTAGATCCCTTTATTACGAAGGGGTCTTTTTGTTATCCTAGTATTAATATATAATAGGCTTGTCTAAGAAATAATACTGAGGTGTTTCTATGTGAATATGAACAAAATTTACTCAACATTTATAATAATTGCATTATTAATAGCTTGCGTACCAGCTATAGCCCCCATCACCTTCGCTTCTGATACATTACCTGTTGCTGACTCCTATCCCCTCATCGTCATTGGTGGTGAGCCAGAGGGTATTGCAGCGGCTGTTTCTGCTGCCCGTAATGGCGTCAAGACTTTGCTCATTGAAGATGACGAATCGCTGGGGGGGTTGTTCACGCTTGGGCGTTTAAACTTCCTGGATATGAATTATGGGCCTGATAAAGAACTTCTAACCCGGGGCATCTTCGAAGAATTCTTTAATAGGATGGAGAATGCCTTCGACGTTGAAGAGGCCAAGATTTATTTCCGGCAGCTCGTGCAAAAGGAAGAGAATATCACCTTGTTACTTAAGACCGAAGTAACAAGCCCTATTATCAAAGGGAACAAAATAGTCGGTGTAACTGTCCAAGAAAACGGGAGCGCGAAAGAGTATTATGCGGAGAGGATTATCGATGCGACTACCGATGCTGATATCGCCGCGGCCTCGGGAGTTCCCTTTACTATAGGGGCAGAGGATTATGGTCAAAAGGGTAGCTTTATGGGGGTCACTCTGGTATTCCGTGTCAAAGAAGTAAATTGGTTCTATGTTTTCATATATAACAATTACAACCGGATTATTAGTAAGCTAAGCCCTAAATGGGGTGACCCAAATGCCGGAGCTACCTTCAAGGTGGCCTGGGGTTACGGGAAACAAGCCTTGGAATATGAACCTGAAGACGAGAATATGCGCTTTCGTGGGCCTAATCTGGCGCGGCAAAAAGACGGGTCTGTTCTAATAAACGCTTTACTTATCTTCGGCGTAGATGGACTTGATCCGGAGTCTAAGGCCCTGGGTATAGAACGCGGGAAGAAAGAAATTCCACATATTCTGGAGTTCATGCAAGAGAAATTTCCGGGCTTTGCCAAGGTTGAGCTTGTTGATACGGCCGAACAGCTCTATGTAAGAGAGACTCGCCATATCCAAGGTGAATATAGGCTGACCATTACCGATGTACTTGAGAACCGTGATCATTGGGATAGGATAGCCCATGGCAGCTATCCGGTGGATATCCAGCCGGTAGCGCCGGATAATCTGGGTAACGTAACAGGGAAACCGGCCATCTATAGCATCCCCTTTCGTTCTATAGTACCCTTGAAGGTGGACAACCTCCTTGTGGTAGGAAGGAGTGCCTCCTATGACTCGCTTCCCCATGGCAGCACTCGAGTTGTGCCGGTGGGCATGGCAGTAGGAGAAGCCGCAGGTGTTGCGGTGGCTTATTCTCTTGAGAATAGTATTAGTTTTCGTGATATGTCCGAATCTGGCGAAGCTATTCACTTACTCCAGGAGAGCTTGAAGGAACAAGGGGCATATCTTGTCAAATACGACCCGCCTCGACCAGCAGTGATGGAGCATTGGGCCTATCCTGGTGTTAAGGTGATGCGCGAATTAGGACTTGCGGCAGGTGGATATACCAATGATTATCGCTTGGATGCTCCTATTCAATACTGGGATGCTGACTATATGCTAAGGAAAGTGCTGGAGAGAGTTCGGGAATTGAAGCCAGGTCTTAAAGTAACCGAGGTGTCATTTCCGCAAGATATGACGCGT
>PHAD01000169.1 GCA_002841595.1 Firmicutes bacterium HGW-Firmicutes-12 | reverse complement strand
GAAAAAGGTTATTTTGCTAACGAACGAAAACGGGTATTACCCGCTATACCAAAAGGTATAGGAGTTGTCTCATCTCCTTCAGGGGCAGCGATTAAAGATATTCAAAACGTTGTACAGCGTCGTTATCCTGGTATGCCGATTTTCCTTTATCCGGCATTAGTGCAAGGGGAAAAAGCCGCAAAAACTGTGGCTGAAGGAATTAGCATATTAGGGTTGCGTGACGAACTAGAAGTAGTGATAGTAGCCCGTGGTGGTGGTTCGAGAGAAGACCTCGGGGTTTTTAATGAAGAAATAGTAGCGGATGCTATTTTTGCTTGTCCTAAGCCTGTGATATCAGCCGTTGGGCATGAAATTGATTATAGTATAGCTGATATGGTTGCTGATGTCAGAGCAGCAACGCCGACAGCTGCTGGGGAGCTTGCTGTTCCTGTAAAAGCAGAGTTGCTTAAAACACTTGAAAAATATAGCGAAAAGCTATACCACATATTGAAAAGCAGACTGGAAAGAGAACGTATGAGGGTTGGATACCTACTGGAATCAGGTGTGATGAAAAATCCCCAACGTTGGTTGCATGGTTATCAAGAACGTCTGGTAAAGCAAGAGGTTCAAATATTTGAACTCTTTGATAGTTTTCGTCAGAAAAAGAATCATGAACTGCAGTTTATTACCGGGAAGCTTCAGGCCTTAAGTCCCTTGGATACGTTATCACGGGGTTATAGTATTTGTAAGAACCATACCGGGGGTATAGTTTCTGATGCGGGTCAGGTTGACGTAAATGAAACACTCAGCATACAATTAAATCGAGGCTTCTTGGAATGTGTGGTTACTAAAAAGGAGGATCGCTACAATGACTGAAATAATTGCTTTTGAAGATAATATAAAAAAACTGGAGGAAATAGTGCGACGCTTGGAACGAGGGGAAATTACTCTTGAAGAAGGTTTGGCAGCTTTTGAAGAGGGTGTATCCTTAATTAAGGTGTGCCAAAAGCAACTGGATCGTGTAGCGGAGAGGGTCCAAGTACTTACCCGGGAAGGTAAATTTGAAGAGTTACAACTAGAGCCTGGGGAGGAATAATATGGATTTGAGGAGTTATTTAGAAAAAAATGTTGCAGTGATAGATGAAGCCCTAGCTCTATTGTTGCCTGCTCAAAATACTTATCCCCAGATAATCCATGAGGCCGTTTCATATAGCATGTTTGCCGGAGGAAAAAGGCTGCGACCTATCTTGTGTTTAGCAAGTGCCGAGGCTATTGGTAAGGAAAGTACTGCTATTATACCGGTAGCTTGTGCTTTAGAAATGATTCACACTTACTCGCTTATTCATGATGATTTACCAGCTATGGATAATGATGATTACCGGAGAGGAAAGCTTACCAATCATAAGGTATTTGGTGAAGGGATAGCCGTTTTAGCAGGTGATGCCTTATTAACTCAAGCTTTTGAAGTACTAGCATCCTACGGTTTGAGTGTTAAAGACAAGGATAAATCCGCAGTTATGTGCGTTATTAATGAAATAGCACAGGCTTCTGGATCACAGGGGATGGTTGGGGGACAGTCTGTTGATCTAAAATCAGAAGGTAAGAGTATTGATGAAGCTACCCTGACTTATATCCATAGACATAAAACAGGTGCTCTATTCAGAGCATCAATCAGGTCGGGAGCAATATTATCGCAAGCTTCAAAGGAGCAACTTCATGCCTTCACCATATATGCTGAAAATTTTGGTTTAGCTTTTCAGATTACAGATGATCTATTGGATATCGTTGGAAATTCGCAAAAGTTAGGAAAGCCTGTAGGCAGTGATTTGCGTAATGAAAAGGTTACTTTCCCATCGATATATGGGCTTGATAAGTCCAAATGGATGGCAGTACAAACTGTAGAAAAAGCAGTTGAAGCACTTAGGTATCTACCTGGTAACACCGAGCCACTTAAACTGTTAGTGGAATATTTACTAAAAAGAGAAACATAAAGGAAAACTTTCACTAATTAATAACAGAAAGGAAGGTTGGTTATATGCATGAATTTATTTCAGGGATCATAGCTAATCATATTTTAAAAACAGCCTTTCTAGCCTGGTTAACAGCTCAGGTATTAAAAGTCATGATAAATGTCCTTTCTTATGGTAAACTAGATTTAACAAGGCTTGTGGGTGCTGGAGGGATGCCAAGTTCACATACAGCACTTGTTATTGCTTTGGCTACAAGCGTCGGTAGGGAAATGGGGTGGGAGTCGATCCTTTTTGCCATAGCCGCGGTATTAGCTGGGGTAGTGATGTATGATGCTGCTGGAGTACGTCGTGCTACAGGAATGCAAGCGGAGGCTATAAATAAAATTATATCTGATATTTATCACGGAGAAAGAATTCAACCCGGCAGACTAAAAGAACTAATAGGGCATACTCCATTAGAAATACTTGCCGGTGCTATTATAGGTATTGTATATGGAATTGTTATATAAAATTACTAAGGTCGGTGTTTTTTTTGAGTATGTTAGAGAATATTAATAATCCTCAAGACTTAAAAAAACTGCATATTAAAGATTTGAATGGTGTAGCTAAAGATATGCGTAGCTTTATTCTGGAAAAGGTTGCGAAGACTGGAGGGCATCTTGCTCCCAGTCTTGGAGTAATTGAGCTAACGATTGCGCTTCACTATGTGTTTGATACGAATAAGGATCAGATAGTATGGGACGTAGGTCATCAAGCCTATGGGCACAAAATATTAACCGGACGCAAAGGAGAATTCTCTACCTTGCGCCAATTTCAAGGTATATCTGGATTTCCAAAGAGGGAAGAAAGTAGGCATGATGCCTTTAACACAGGACATAGCAGCACTTCAATTTCGGCTGCTTTAGGCTTTGCTCTAGCTCGCGATATTTTGGGACAGACCCATCATGTAACTGCTGTAATTGGAGATGGAGCACTAACCGGAGGACAGGCGTTTGAGGCGCTTAACCAAGCGGGGCATGAAGGAATAAATATGCTGGTTGTATTAAATGACAATGAGATGTCGATTGCAGAAAATGTTGGAGCTATGTCATCTTATTTAAGCCGGCTGAGGTCTGACCCGTTTTATACTAATCGCAAAAAAGATATAGAATATCTGTTGCGTAAAGTCCCTACTATTGGACCTAGTGTAATTAAGGCTATAGAGCGTGTGAAAGACAGCCTCAAGTACCTTTTAGTTCCTGGTATTATTTTTGAAGAGCTTGGTTTTACTTATTTAGGACCGATAGATGGTCATAATATTACCGAATTAACCGACTTCCTTCACAAGGCTAAAAGTGTAAAAGGCCCAGTCCTATTACATGTCCTTACACAAAAAGGTAAAGGATTTGAACCTGCTGAAAAGAACCCGGAAGTTTTTCATGGCGTAGGGCCATTTGATCCCAATACCGGCGTACTACTAAAAAAACCAGGGAACCCTACATATACCAAAGTATTTGGTGATACACTGGTGGACCTGGCTAAGCGTGATAACAGAATTACAGCAATTACTGCAGCTATGCCTGATGGAACGGGACTGAATGAATTCTGTAAAATTTTCCCTAAACGTTTTATTGATGTTGGAATTGCTGAACAGAACGCCGTAACACTAGCAGCAGCAATGGCATTAAAGGGGTTACGTCCAATCGTAGCTATTTATTCGACCTTTTTGCAAAGGTCTTATGATCAGGTTGTCCATGATGTGTGCCTGCAGAATGCTCCTGTAATTTTTGCACTTGATAGGGCTGGGTTGGTTGGCGAAGATGGGCCAACACATCATGGAGCTTTCGATTTCTCATATTTACGACATATTCCTGGGCTTGCATTAATGGCTCCTAAAGATGAAGAAGAAATGCGACAGATGCTCTATACAGCCTTACAGCATGATGGACCGGTCTCTATACGTTATCCCCGCGGTCAGGCAGTAGGGGTTACTTTAACTGATGAATACACAAAATTACCTTGGGGACAAGGTGAGACACTGGCAGTAGGAGAGGATGTGTTGCTTCTTGCTGTCGGCTCTATGGTATATCCGGCTTTAGAAGCTTGTGAAATTTTAAAAGAAAAAGATATTTCTGCGACCGTGATAAATGCTAGATTTATTAAACCTTT
>PHAD01000168.1 GCA_002841595.1 Firmicutes bacterium HGW-Firmicutes-12 | reverse complement strand
TATGATGAATAGATTTATTGAGGAGTACGGGGGCTGTTTATGTTATGAGGTACAGCAAAAAATATTTGATGGTAAGTCTTATAACTTATCAATTAAAGAGGAATTTATTGAATTTGAAGTAGCAGGCGGACATCTTGACAAATGTCCAGCAGTAGTAGGTAACGTGGCAAAATGGGTAGCAGAAATGATTGTCGAGGGAGAGATCTAGTTTATATACAGAAATTAGAATGCGTGGCTAGTTCATTTCATCCAAGGTCAGATTAAAGCTTGGTAAGAAATTATCTATAAAATAATCTAATTCCGGACATTTAAAGCGTTCGAGTTCCATTTTTAGCGCCTTTTCTGCTTCAATGAATTCTTTGTTTCCGGCAGTCAGCTCTTCTAAGCATTTTATGTAAGCACTTAATTTGTCAGCAATTTTAATAAGCTTCAGGCTCTCATTATCTGTTTCTTCATAGAATATAAGTTGTTTATATTCTGATTTTAATTCATCAGGGACCATATTAAAAAGCCTTTCTCTGGCAAAATCTTCGATTTCGCCGAAGGCTTTTTTTATTTGTGGATTAAAATACTTAATGGGACTAGCTAGATCTCCAGTTATTATTTCGCTTACTTCGTGATACATAGCTAAGATGGCAATTCTTTCAGGATTGACCTTGCCATGATAGAATTTGTTTTTTATTAGAGCTAGACTATGGGCTATGATAGCCACCTGGAGACTGTGCTCCTGGATATTTTCTGGATATATATTACGCATAAGGCCCCAGCGTTTGATCAGTTTCATTCGGGATAGATAAGCTAGAAAATGACTCAGGTGATACACCTCCATTAGTACGAAATCTTATAGCCAGGAATTTTATAGTGAGAACGGAATAAAGTATAGTAAGCATAAATACTATCCTTTGATAACTGCATATTGCTTACAAAAATTAGAAGGTGGGGGAAGCATGTGTTCATAATGTCTGCTTTAGCTGTAGCTATACTGATATATTTAAGTGTGCAAGTCTATGGAGAAAGGAAAAGGACTATGCGCAAGGCATCTAAAATAATAAATACTAGGTTCTGGTTCTAATGTTCACTCAGGTGTTTTTAGATTATTTAAAAAGAGAGTCTGTGTTGGATAGGCGAATTCAATACTTTGCTTATCAAATTCTTCTTTGATCTTAAAATTAATCTCTTGTTGAATGTCCATGTACTTGTTATAGTCGCGATCAGCAATATAATAGACTATCTCAAAGTTGAGACTGAAATCACCGTAAGTGGAAAAATGGACACGATCGAAGGTAACTTCGTCAAGTTTAAGAATGATGTTCTTTATAATATCCGGTATTTCTTTCAATTTCTCGAAAGTAGTTTCGTAGGTGACTCCCAGTGTAAATAGTACACGGCGGGATTCCATTCTTTTTAAATTACGCACACGAGAACTCGTAAGGTCACTATTGGAGAAGATGAGTTGTTCTCCACTAATACTGCGGAGTCGAGTTGTCTTTATTCCTATGTGCTCAACAGTACCCATATAATCATCGATAATTATGAAATCGTTTATCTCAAAAGGACGATCTAAGAAGATAGAGAAGTAACTAAATAAATCTTGTAGAATGGCTTGCGCCGCAAAACCAATGGCGATACCGCCGATACCTAGGCCGGCAATGAGTGCATCAATTTGAATAAAATTATCCAAGAGAGTAACAATGAAAAGTCCCCAGATAATAACCTGAACTAGTTTTATTATTAATGTTAAGGCATAATCTTGAGGGCCTTTTTTCCAGTAGGATCTAAGTAAATATACAATGACAGAGGATGAGAAACTAGCACCCAAAAGGGAGATAAGAGTTAAACCTATAAAATTTATTGCTTTGGTTAAGGTAGGGTCAAGGGTTAAATGGGTAAGGGCAGCATAAACGGCACCGAAATAAAATAACGGAAGAATTTTACCTTTGAAAGTTCCCACAAGAAAATCATCAGATTGTGTAGCAGTTTTCTTTGTTAAGGCGGTTAAGCGTTTTAGCAGAAAATAATTAACTATTTTTATAGTTATAGATAAAATTATTAAGATGGCAAGGCTGATTAGATAATTCATAATAGTGTTACCGAAGTATACCTGCTGTAAAATCTCGTAAAACATGAAAAAACCCCCTTTACTTTACTATATCGTAAAAACAAAGTTTTTCAATCTATTTATCTTCGGTTTCCAAAAAGACGCCCTCTTTAAACACCTTAAGAGAGCGTGTGTCAATCCTCGAAATAAGTCTCGCTAAATATAAAGCTGGACATATCTAACTCTATATGAATTAGTCTCGCTGTATCTTCGGTTTCCAAAAAGACGCCCTCTTTAAACATCTTAAGAGGGCGTGTGTCAATCCTTGAAATAAGTGGATAGAAAAAAATATTTTCCCGCTAAATGATAAGTTAGATGAATTTACTTTAGACGATAGGAAAAAATAAAGAGTGAATAAGTTATATAAAAATTTGGGGGTAAATATGAAACAAGATGAATTAATAAAGGAACGAGTAGATGAAGCACTGTTCAGAAGAATGGATAATGCTGATATAGGAATTAATACTATAGTAACTAACGGTAACGTCATTCTTTCAGGTATAGTCGATACCCTGTCGGAAAAAAGCTATGCTGTCAAAATAGTAAAAGAGTTACATGGAGTTAAGGCGGTTGAAGACGCACTCACTGTGAGTATGGACGGAAAAATTGATGATGATGATATTACTAACAAAATAGTTGACCGTTTAGTACTCGAGCCGAAATTGAAGGATAGCAAATTAGGAATAACAACTAATCAGGGGGAAGTATTTCTAAAAGGGAGGATTGCGACCTTAGCAGAAGCGGAGTTAGCTGAAACCTTGGCTAGTACAGTAATGGGTGTTAAAAAAGTAATAAATCAGATACAAATTGGAAGAAATGACGATGACTTAATCGATGATGTTTCCTTATGTAATGAATTAGTAGAGGTCATATCAAATAGTGAGGAGTTCTTTGCTCCGGATGTGGATACTAGCTGTCGTGATAGGGTCATCTACTTAAGTGGAAGAGTACGTACGCCTTTGGAAAAAGAGGGTATAGAATATTTAGCTAAAACAGTACCAGGAGTACGGAGAGTTGAAAATAGAATGATGGTAGAGAATTAAGAGGCACTATTTATGATTTATAATAATAATATAAATTTATAAAAGATAAGAGAAGCTTTAAAAAAGGAGGAGTATAAATGAGAGCAGAAAGGCCCCCGGTAGAGTGGATAGGTTCACCGTTTTATGGATATCCACGCGGTACTAAGGGTAGAAAAGATTATAAGGTTATTGCTATAGTTAATCATATTATGGCAGGAACACTCGAGGGAACGGATGCCTGGTTTAATGACGAGAAAAGTGGTGGGGTGAGCGCTCATTTTGGTATAGGCAAAGATGGCACGATTCATCAATATGTTAGTCTAGGTGATGTAGCTAGGCATGCTGGAATTGTCCGGGAGCCTAATTGGCCGCTTTTAATAGCTGATGTTAATCCCAATTGGTATACAATAGGAATAGAACATGAGGGGTATCCTGATGAACAAATGCCTGAGGCACAGTTTCAGTCTACGCTGGCTCTGCAAAGTTGGCTGGTAGAAATATTCAACTTAGAAGTAAATCAAAATACGATTATTAGTCATAGTAGGATAGACAGTGTCGTAAAAGGAAATTGTCCTGGATCTAATTTCCCGTGGGAGCGGCTTTTTCAAAGTTTAACTTCACAAGCTACTGGTTTTTCAGATGTGCCATTTGACCATTGGGCTGCTGCTGCACTAAAAAGAGTTGTTGATGCGGGAATTATGAGTGGTTATCCGGATAAAACGTTCCAAGGGGATAATGCTGTAACACGTTATGAATTAGCCAGTACTATTGACAGATTGATGAAAAAATCTAATTAAATCGTTACGTATATCGTAATGGTTTTTTTTGTTATACTTACAGCAGAAAGTAAAGGTGTTTTAATCTAGCGGGGGGTCACATGGAAGCGTTAACGGGAATAGTAGAAAGAATTACTTTCATAAATGAAGAAAACGGCTATAGTGTAATAAAGATAAGTTCTAAAGGATATCCGGAGCTTGTTACTGTAGTAGGGAATATGGCATGGGTTAATG
>PHAD01000167.1 GCA_002841595.1 Firmicutes bacterium HGW-Firmicutes-12 | reverse complement strand
GGCGGCTATGGCTTCTGATGCATATTTTCCTTTTTCCGACACTGTAGAATTAGCGGCCCAGCAGGGTATAAAGGCAGTTATACAGCTGGGAGGTTCGATTAGAGACGAAGATACTATTATGAAGGCGAATGAATACGGGTTAGTTATGGTATTTACGGGGGTACGTCATTTCAAGCATTAGGGGTGAAAAATATGAAAAAGCAGAATAGAGTGCTCGTTGTAGGTAGCGGTGGTCGTGAGCATACCCTAGTCTGGAAGCTGTCTCAGAGTCGTGTTGTAGGGGAGATTTACTGTGCCCCAGGCAATGGAGGCATTAGCCAGTTCGCGGAATGTGTGCCGATTAAAGTTGATGACATAGCAGGCATAGTGGATTTTGCCTGTGAAAAAGAGATCGACTTAGTAGTGGTGGGACCAGAACTACCTTTAACCTTAGGTCTTGTGGATGCCTTGGAAAAGGCGGGAATTAAAGCTTTCGGACCTAGCCGAAAGGCTGCTGAAATCGAAGGAAGCAAAGCATTTGCCAAGGACTTATTACAGCGCCATAATATTCCCACAGCACATTACGGTGTTTTTAACGATATAGAAACAGCCAGGAACTTTGCCCGGGAAATAAAAGGGCCGTGGGTAATTAAAGCTGATGGATTGGCAGCCGGAAAAGGCGTAATAATTTGTCTAACACTTGAAGAAGCTGATAGCGCGATTGAAGAGATAATGATCGGATCAACACTAGGACAAGCCGGTGAAAAGATTGTGATTGAGGAATTTCTCGAAGGAGAAGAATTGAGTATATTGGCCTTCTGTGACGGAAAAAATATAGTTTCCATGGTGCCGGCGCAGGACCATAAGCGTATTTATGACGGAGATGAAGGCCCTAACACAGGAGGTATGGGTGCGTATACGCCGGTACCGGCGGCTACACCTGAGTTAATGGCGGAAATTGACAGGATTATTCTTCAGCCAGTAATAAAGGCGATGGAAAAAGAAGGCCGTCCCTACCGTGGAGTATTGTATCCGGGGTTGATGCTAACCAAAGAAGGACCAAAAGTATTAGAATTTAACTGTCGTTTTGGAGATCCAGAAACACAGGTGGTTCTTCCTAGGCTAGAGTCGGATTTAGGGGAGATTATACTTGCTGTTGTGGACGGGGAATTAGATAAGTTAAATATTACTTGGAAGCCACAAGCTTGTATCACTGTTGTAATGGCTTCGGGTGGTTATCCTGGCAATTATCAAACAGGGTACCCCATCAAGGGACTAGATACTGTGCCAGCAAACGACGTAATTGTCTTTCACAGCGGTACGAGAGTAATAGATGGGGAAATAGTAACTGCCGGTGGCCGAGTTCTCTCTATCACTGCCTTAGGAAACGATCTCGCCCAAGCCCGTGAAAACGCGTACCAACGGGTGCAGCAAATCGAATTTGAAGGTGCTCAGTTCCGCAGTGATATTGCTAACAAAGCGCTAAAAGGAAAAAATCAGCTAACGGGGAAGTAATTAACTTAAAAGACAAGTATATCAAGCATAATAGAATTTATGGATGTTAGCGCTCTTTTATTGTAGAATATTAATGAACAGAAAGTTTGAGGAGGCCAAGTAGTGACTATTCCTCATAAAGCAAAGCTTTATCAGGTGCTTTTAAGATGGTTTATAATAATTGGCTTGGTCTCCGTATCATTAGGCTTAGGGAGCTATTTGCTATTTAGTTACCAATCTGAAAAGAATTTTGCTATTTATAATCTAAATAATGATCGAAATCAGCAGGTTGTCATGTTTGAGGGTTGGCTTGATGACCAAACTCAAACAATTACTCAGTTCGCCCTGACCCCGGTCGTAAAGGAAGAAAATCTAATTGGGTTAAAGAAACTATTTGAAGATTATTTAGAAGAAACGGAATCTGAATTTGAATCGTTATTCTATGCTGATATCAATGGTAAAGTTCTACTTGATGCAACAGATATAAACCCGCTACTTTATGTAGGAGATCGCAGTTATTTTGTTAAGGCCATGAACGGGGAAAAGTATATCAGTGAAGTTGTTTTGAGCAGGAAAGATGGTAACCCGGTTATTATTATTTCTAGTCCCGTTTATTCAGAAGATAATGAAATTATTGGCGTAATTTTTGGTGGAATTTCCTTATCTAGACTGGATTCCTTTTTTACTACTTTTCGTTTTGGTGATAGTGGGGAGACCTTTTTGGTTGATAAAAGAGGCATTATGTTAACAGAATCTCGTTTCACTCAAGAGTTTGTGAAACGAGGATTGATACAGTATACAACACAATATGAATTTAAGGTTAATACACCTGCTGTGACTAGCGTTATTAATGGCGAAAGTGGTTATAAAGAATATACTAATTATCAAGATAAGTACGTAATGGCAGCTTATCAGTGGCTCCCGGAGTTGAATTGGGGACTTGTGGTTGAAGTTGAAAAAGAAGAGGTTATGGGAAATTGGATTAATCAAATAATTGCCGTTTTTATAGTGATATTATTAATCATGGTATTAGTAATAGGTCCTTTCTCGAGATATATGGCTGGTAAAATCGTGGCACCACTACTAGGCTTAACGGAAAGACTGGATTTGTTTACGTTAAATTATAAGTCTGATGTATTATCATGGACAGCGCTAGAAACCTATGCTTATCAAGAAATCGAAAGACTTAGTCAGTCCTTTTATTCTATGGCCGAAAAGCTTGGTCAGCTTATGGAAAATCTGGAAACTCAAGCTCAGCACGATGCCCTTACGGGGCTAGCTAATCGCCACTACTTTTTCAAGCGCTGTTTGCAGATTATTGAATTAACTCAGCGCAACGATAGAGAGTGTGCCATGATCTTTTTAGATATAGATAAGTTTAAGGTTATAAATGATACGTACGGTCATTCTGTTGGTGATACCGTACTAGTGTATATAGCTAGGCTTTTGGAGCAAAGTATACGCTTTAGTGATGTGATTGGACGGTTTGGGGGCGATGAGTTTACAATTATTCTTCCGGATACCGGTATAAAAGGGGCAAAGTACTTTGCTGAAAGAATAAGATCGAAGATTGAAGAAGCCCCTCTCCAAATCGATAATGATACGATTCATATAACTGTGAGTATTGGAGTAGCTATTTATTATGGGACAAATGCCAGGATTAATAGACAAGAAGTCTTGGAAACACTCATTAATCGAGCAGATACAGCAATGTATAAGGCGAAAGAAAAAAGTCGTAACAGGGTTGAATTCGATTATAGTAAAGAGGATGAAAAACAGCTAAGGCTATTCTGCGAGGGCGTTAATAATGAACAAGAACAGGAACAAGAACAGGAACAAGAACAAGAACAAGAATTAGTTGAGTGAACGCCACTTATAAAGAATAGGGTCAAAAATTCGTGAAGGGGGTGGTTAAGATTTGAGATGTAATGTAAAAAGAGCGCCTGGACCGTATTACGGTTGACGAGGGTGGGGGTTAATCGAATAATCGGCGGATGCCCCCCGGTGTAACACCACCGTTAAAGATATCTTAAAGGCTTGGAGTAATTCAGGAGACAAAGGATATCGGGTGAATATTATTAGAAATATTACAGGTAGAAATAGAGGAGGCAAAACATAATATGTGCGGTATAGTAGGCTATATTGGATCTAAGGATGCTACTCTTCTTCTGATGTCTGGACTTAAACGTCTTGAGTATAGAGGTTATGATTCTGCAGGTGTAGCTGTTATCGAAAATGATGCTATCAAAGTAGTGAAGGCGGCAGGGAAACTAAGCAATTTAGAAGAGAAACTAAAGGATTACAGACCATTGGGTACTGTGGGTATAGGTCATACCCGCTGGGCCACCCATGGTCGTCCCAGTGATATAAACTCACATCCACATCAGGGCAGTTCCACTAATTTTGCTGTTGTCCATAATGGAATAATTGAGAACTATTTAGAGTTGAAAGAGTGGTTAATTAAAGATAAGGGCCATGTTTTTGCTTCAGAGACAGATACAGAAGTAATTGCCCATCTTGTTGATGAGTATTACGATGGGGATTTAGTGGATGCCGTAAGAAAGACGCTCGATAAAGTACATGGCTCGTACGCTATAGGAGTAATTTCTGTATTTGAGCCAGATAAACTCGTTGCAGCAAGGAAGGATAGTCCCCTTATTGTCGGACTTGGTGAAGGGGAGAACTTTATCGCCTCAGACATCCCGGCAATTCTTAATCATACTAGGAATGTTTACCTGATTGAGGATGGAGAAGTT
>PHAD01000014.1 GCA_002841595.1 Firmicutes bacterium HGW-Firmicutes-12 | reverse complement strand
ATCCATACGGGCTCGATCATACGGTAACGGTAGGTGTTATTAGTGCCAAGGGTCGACCTATTACTGTTGATGGTAATGAGTTTAAGGATTTAATTCAGACAGATGCCTCTATAAATCCTGGTAATAGTGGTGGGCCACTTTTAAATATGGACGGTGAAGTAGTGGGTATCAATACAGCAATTAACGCTCAAGCCCAAGGTATTGGCTTTGCTATTCCAAGCTCCACAGTCACTCAGGTGTTGGATCAGTTACTCGAAAATGGTAAAGTGATAAGGCCCTGGTTAGGGGTATATATGCAGCCAGTAACCGATGAGTTAGCCAGATATTTTGGAATGTATAAAGCCGAAGGAGCACTGATCGGTGCAGTGCAGGAAGGATCTCCGGCTGATCTGGCTGGTATCCAAAGAGGTGATATCATCCTGGAATATAACAAGATAGCGATTAGTTCTCCGGAAGACTTGCAAGCAGCTGTAAGGGAAACGCAAATAGGAGATGAAGTGGTAATGTTGGTCTATCGGAATGAAAAGAGTGAATATGTGACTATAAAGATAGGTGAACGTTAGAAAAAACTTTTAATATAACGAATAAGTAAGGGGTTGTTACACAGGGATAATCATAGTCCACTGTGTAACAACCCTTTTTTAATAACTAGATGATATTTGCAGTAGGGTACCTAGTTCGATTTGTTAATGAGGCGAAGCCATGAAAGTGGGTCTTCTTCGAGGAAGAGCCATGGATTGACAAAAGTGGTGCCAATACTAATAGTCCAATGTAGGTGAGAGCCAGTAGAAAATCCGGTAGAACCCACATGTCCAATGATCTCACCTTTTTCTACCTTATCTCCTGGGCTTACGAACATTTTATTCAAGTGAGAATAGCTGCTATATATTCCTAAGCCATGATCAATTATAATCGTATTCCCTGTAACGTATTGTTCACGAGCAAGAGTGATTATACCGCTATTAGTTGCTTTAATGGGAGTGTCACTGGGGGCTGCGATGTCAACCCCTGCATGTCTACCTGAGACTACATTGTTTATATAACGGATAAGACCGTATTCGGTGCTAATTCTGCCTGTGACAGGGATGACAAATTTATCATTCCAAAGAGGATGATTTTCGGAAGAAGCCTTAGCCTTGTTAGCATATATGGCGTCTTGTTCTAGTAGTTTGGAATCTCTTTTAGCACTTAAGCTCGAACTAACTTGCAAGTGTTGAGTCGCAAACTTCTTTGGCATGATATTAATAGTATAATTCTGTTGCAGGATAGTTTTTCCGTCTCTTAATACTTCTAAATACAGAGGATATGCACCGGGCAAAGTACTGTAGTGCACTGAAAAGAGTCCAATTTTACCTTCTGCATAGTCGTAAAAAGTGGGTTTAGTCTTATTTAGAGTTTGAGTAAAAATAAATTCATCAGAGGAATTAAGGTTTTCAAGATAAAAAACAAGGTAATCGCCTGGGTATATCTCAAGTTTTGCAAAACTTAATACAGGGAGTTCAACCTCGACGAAAGTTGCTTTGTCTTCTGAGTAATCATATAAGATTATTTCATTATCCTCGATGGAAACTTTATCCGAGTAAAATGTGTAGACGAATAAAGATATGACAATCAGAATGAGATATATTATCAGGAGGTATTTTTTTGTCATTATTTAACGTCCTTTATCTATTTAGAGTTTTTGAGACGGCGTCTTTGATATCCTCGAAAACTTCATTTTTATCGCGGTTACCATTTATTATAACGATATTTTCCCCTTCTGATTGTAAACAATTTGCGATTGACGCATAATTGCGGCTGATGTTTATTAAATAGTCTTCTCGCTCGTACAATTCATCGTGTATTCGTGATTTGTTCCTTCGTTGGGCAGATTCTTCAATGGGAACTTGCAAAAGAAGGGTTAAATCAGGTTGGAGACTATAGCGGTTTATTTCACGTATCCAATTTAAATCTACACATTGGGATTGATAGGCGAATGAAGATAAATAATAGCGGTCCGAAACGACATTAAATCCGTTTTCAATGAGGTTTATTATACCAACCTTTTGTTGTTCATCACCTTGACTACAGAGGTGGTCAAGGCGATCCGCCGCAAAAAGTAGAGCCATAACTCTTTCGTCGAGCGGTTTAAGACGCTTTGCCAGTGCTAGACGGATTATGCTACCGGCTGGTCCATCTGTGGGTTCTTTAGTAAAATATGTTCTACCAATTTTATTCTCGTTTTCAGTCATCCATTTTTGTAAGAAACCAGTCTGGGTAGAAATTCCTGATCCATCCACACCTTCTATTACAATAAATTTACCTTTTTCTAGCAAAGACTATCACTTCCTTTAAGTATGCTGGTATTAACATTATTATAAAACATATAACACATATTTTCATCGTCAATGTAAATACTAGATATGAAATATTTTTAAGAAAGGGTGGATAGTTAGGCGATGAAAAGAAAAATATTTGCACTAACAATGATTATGTTAATGGTGGTTAGTATTCTATCACTTTCTGCTTGCAGTGTACAAAATAGACCAGGCCCTGTAGAACCAACACCGACACCAAATACAACACCAAACACAATGCCAAATACAAACCAGGCTGATGAAGATGTAGCAAAGTCCAAACAACTAGCTGATAGAATAAGTACGATGGAAGAAATCAACTCGGCAACAGTAGTCGTAACTGGTAGCAAAGCTTGGGTTGGTGTAGATCTTCAAGCAAATGCGGGGACAGAAGTAACAGAGGAAGTAAAAACAAAGATAACACAAATGGTAAAGAATCAGGCTAATAATATAAGGACGGTTTATGTTACTGCAGATGCAGATACGGTTAGCCGTTTGCGGAATGTAGCAAGAGATACTACTGCGGGTAAGCCAATATCCGGCTTTATGGATGAATTAAATAAAATCACTAATAGGATTATGCCGAGTGTCCAATAGCAAATGGCCTAACAAAAATATGGGGGGGAATGTTATTCATTCTCTCCATATTTTTTTTCTATAAGTAAAATAAACAAAAATTGTAACGTTGCTATTGAAGTGCTAGGGTATAATTAGGTTATATGTTTAATATAGAAACTATATTAAGGATGGTTCTATGGAAATATTAGCTATTAGTAAGGATGAGCCTTTAAAGAAAAAGGTGTCTAACCCAGCCCGGATATTGGTACTAGGCTTTCTATTCTTAATAATTATTGGAGCAATCTTGTTGTCTTTGCCGTATGCTACTGTGGATGGGAAGGGAGCTACGTTCCTTGATGCACTTTTTACGGCTACTTCTGCTGTTTGTGTTACCGGTTTGGTAGTTGTGGATACGGGAACTTATTATTCCGTCTTTGGGCAGGTTGTAATTCTTTTTTTAATTGAATTGGGTGGATTAGGTTTTATGACTTTTGCTACACTTTTTGCCATTATTTTGGGGAAAAGAATAACTTTAAAAGAACGAATATTACTTCAGGAGGCGTTAAATCAATTAACATTAGAAGGTATAGTTAGGCTGGTAAAACTAGTTCTACAAATTGCTTTTGTTATCCAGATAATAGGCGCACTTGTGCTAACTTTGCATTGGTTGAAGGAATTTACTTTCGGGAAGGCTGCATATTTTGGTATTTTTCATGCTGTGTCTGCTTTCAATAACGCCGGATTTGATTTATTTGGAGGTTTTGACAGCCTGACAGCGTATACGGGGGACATAGTTGTAAACCTAGTTATTCTAGTGCTTGTTATTCTTGGTGGTCTTGGTTTTGTAGTAATTTCGGAAGTGCAGATTAAACGAGGACGGAAGCTTAGCCTTCATTCTCAGATAGCCTTGATAAGCACAGTTGTTTTAATACTATTAGGCTTGGTTATAGTATTTATTCTAGAATATAACAATCCCCATACGCTTTCTTCGATGAGCCTTTTTGATAAGGGAATAGCTTCTCTGTTTCAAGCTGTGACTCCACGTACGGCAGGTTTTAATACTTTGCCTATAAATAGTTTAACGGAAACAACTATATTGTTTATGATGATATATATGTTTATTGGAGCCAATCCAGGTTCAACAGGCGGTGGGATTAAGACGACCACTTTCGTTTCGTTGCTTACAGCTATATTCGCAAACTTAAGAGGAAAAAAAGAGTATACTTTGTTGGAACGTACCCTACCGCGTGAGACTGTAGAAAAGGCAATAACTATAACTTTTAGCGGTCTTCTTTTAATAATTATTATAACAGGGATGTTGACCCTTACTGAAGAGGCAGGTATGATTAATCTGCTATTTGAAACTGTTTCGGCTTTTGGAACGGTAGGTCTTTCTCTAGGTGTTACGCCAAGCCTTTCATCATTGGGTAAATTGGCTATTATGTTCACCATGTATACTGGTAGAATAGGGACACTAACCCTAGCTTTTGCCTTAGCGCAACGAAATGTTTCTACAACACATATAAAATATCCAGAAGAAAAGATCCTTATAGGATAGGAGTGTATAATTTGCGAAAACAATTTGCTGTTATTGGTTTGGGTCGGTTGGGGGCTAGTGTGGCTTTAACATTAAGTGAATTAGGTCATGATGTTTTAGCTATAGACATTGTGGAGAGCAATGTTCAGGCAATAGTTAATGATGTAACACATGCTGTCAAAGCTGATGCTCGTGATGAGGATACGTTGAAGGCTTTAGGCATTCGAAATTTTGATGTAGCTATTGTGGCTATTGGGAACGATATAGAAGCTAACATATTAACTACTTTGATGCTTAAAGAAATGGGAGTGAAAATAGTTGTATCCGAAGCAATAAATGCTTCACATGCTAAAGTCCTAGAAAAAATCGGGGCAGATAGAATTGTATATCCTGAAAAGGATATGGGGATACGTTTGGCCCATAATCTAGATACACATAATGTTCTAGATTATATTGAGCTCACTCCTGGCTACAGCATATTAGAAATTGTAGTACCCAAGGAATATATAGGGAAGAGTTTAGGTGAAGTGGATTTACGGGCTAAATATGGTACGAGTGTGCTGGCTGTTAGGAAAGAGGAAGCAGTTATTGTAGCACCAGGAGCAGAGGACAAACTTGATGAAAATGATGTAATTATCGTTATTGGGAAGAATGAGGATTTGACAAAACTGCCGGAGTGAACATATCGAATTATTGAATGTTGTACTTGACAACTAAACAAAGTAATACCTACAATGTATTAGTGTTAATCTTTAGATTAATATATATAGTAATTATTACTTTGTATTGAGGGTGATTATGATATCTATAATATTACTTAGCCTTTTTGCTGGCTTGGTGACAGGGTTAGGAGCTATAATTAGTGTTTTTATTAAGTCACCATCGCAGAAAATATTATCACTTTCTTTAGGTTTTGCCGCAGGAATAATGATTGGCATATCTACTTTAAGTTTAATTCCGGAAAGCTTAGAAGCCGGTAGCTTTACGATATGCTTTTTGGGAATTTCATTTGGTGCTATTCTGCTTTGGTTGGTAGATGTCTTACTTCCTCATATCCATAAGACTGAGACTGAGTGTGACATGTATATGAAGCTAGGGTCTTTCATTGCGATAGGTATTGCTTTTCATAACTTACCTGAAGGGATAGCTATTGGTGCCAGTAGCCAAGTATCAAGTGGGTTGGGAATTTCAATGGCATTTTCTATTGGACTTCATAATATTGCCGAAGGAGTCAGTATAGCGATGCCACTATGCATGGGGAAAATGCAAAAAGGTCGTATAGTTTTCATTACTACTTTAACTGGAATGGCGACTCTATGTGGGGCAGTGATTGGATTGAAACTTGTTTCGGTGTCGGGTATTTTCATATCTTTTTCCCTGGCCTTTGCAGCAGGGGCCATGCTGTATATAGTTAGTGATGAGCTTATCCCTTTAAGTCATAAAGCTCATAGTCACTTTGCTAATATTGGTATATTATCAGGAATAATTCTTGCTTTATTTATCCAGTGATAATATTACGCTAACTACAAAAAGACCGGCACGGCCGGTCTTGAAAATAATAGTACGATTGAGTTTATTCTAATTCAAGTAGTATGTTTTTTGGGATAATGCTTTTAACGATATTAATTGCATCTGGATTTACAGTACAGTACGTAATTTCAGTCCCTGATCTTATTCCTTCTACTATACCGTGTGCTTTTAATTTGCTTAAGTGCTGTGAGATAGTAGATTGTGGCATGGAAAGGCAGCCTTGGATTTTTGTAACATTGCAGCCACCTGTTTCAATTAAGTTTCTGACAATACACAAACGTACGGGATGAGCTAGTGCTTTTAATAATTCAGCTTTTTCCTCAAGTACTTTCTTATCGTTTCCCTTCATTGTAAGTAACATATATTATATACCTCCACTTTATTATATTTTCCTAAATAAAGAGTATACAAGCCCATTACTAAAGGTAATCATAAACCAAATATCGTTATATAGCAAATATTTTAAAAACTAGACGAATAATCAAAAAACAAGCTATATCTAATTGATTGGGAAGGAGCTATGAATATGCTGGAATTGCAAAACATCACCTATTTAGGGGAAGATAATACACCAATTCTTAAAGAGGTAAACCTAGTCTTGGAAGACAAGAAGTTCTATGTGATTACCGGACCTAATGGAGGTGGGAAATCAACATTAGCAAAGCTAATAATGGGGATATATCAACCTTCATCCGGTAAGATACTAATGGATGGAGAGGATATAACCGAGCTAAGTGTTACCCAAAGGGCTCTTCGTGGAATAGGGTTTGCTTTTCAACAGCCCCCGCGTTTTAAGGGTATTACTGTAGGTCAATTGTTACAGTTGTCCAATAAAGCTGAAATATATGGAGAGCTTTGCAACTATTTATTGGATGTGGGTTTGTGCCCCAAGGATTATATGAATAGGGAGGTAAATACCAGCTTGTCAGGTGGGGAGTTAAAACGTATAGAAATAGCGACATTGCTGAGTAGAAAGCTTAAAATAGCTTTGTTTGACGAACCCGAGGCCGGGATAGACTTGTGGAGTTTTAGCCGTCTGATAGATACATTTCGAAATATTCATTCCCGGAATGGTCAAACAACTGTCATTATATCACACCAAGAGAAAATATTGGAATTAGCAGATGAAGTAATTCTTATAGCTGATGGCCAAATACAGCAAAAAGGCGAGAAGGACAAACTGCTTGCTAGTATTCTACAGGGCTGTGATTGCAGCATGGATTGCTTGGAAAGAACGGGGGAAGCAGATGAATGTCGTTGAAAAGAGATTGCTAAGAGAAGTTGCTGATCTGCATGATATGCCTGCCGGTGCCTATAATATACGCAAAGATGGGCAAGGTGTGGGCAGGCAGAATACAGAGAATATTGAGATCAAGACGAAGACAGATAAGCCTGGTATTGATATTATCATAAAACCGGGGACTAAGGGTGAAAGTGTGCACATTCCGGTTATTATAACGGAATCTGGTATAGAGGATATGGTCTATAACAATTTCGATATTGGTGAGGGGTCTGAGGTACTTATTGTGGCTGGTTGCGGAATTCACAATTCAGGCTCAAAGAAGTCTCAACATGATGGAATCCACCATTTTATTATTCGAAAGGGCGCTCGTGTTCATTATGTTGAAAAACATTACGGTGAAGGCGAAGGGGCTGGGGAGAGAGTTCTCAATCCCAAAACTATTATCGAAGTAGAAGAAGGAGCTTACGCTGAATTCGAACTCGTTCAGTTAAAAGGCGTAGATTCAACAAGACGTTCGACAGAGGCGAAAATTCATAAAAATGGACATTTGTTAATTACGGAGCGCCTGCTAACCCACAAAAAGCAGTATGCTGAATCAGATATGGTCGTAGAACTGCTCGGCGAGGATTCTACTACGCAGATTATTTCTCGATCTGTGGCGCAGGATGATTCCCAACAGGTCTTTTATCCACGTGTGATAGGTATGAATAAGTGCCGCGGTCATGTCCAATGTGATGCTATTATTATGGATAGAGCGGTGGTTAGAGCTATACCAGAAATAGCTGCCCACCATACGGATGCTCAGCTGGTACATGAGGCTGCTATTGGTAAGATTGCCGGCGAACAGATTATTAAGCTTATGTCTATGGGTCTTACTGAACAAGTAGCAGAAGAGACAATCCTGCAAGGGTTTCTTAAATAATATTCCTTATAACATTACCGGTTTCATAAATCAAGAAGGGATAACTTCATGTATTCTTTGATATAGTTTCTATTAAAAAAAGTAAAAAGCGAGTGCCCTTTAACTAGGCACCCGCTTTTTTATTTTTAGAAAAATAAAATTGTGATTTTTTGTTCAGTATTATATTATTTAAAGGGAATTGATGTAAAAACAGGAGGTATCTTAAATGGATTATGCCAAAGAATCACTGCGAGTTCATAAGGAGCTAAAAGGAAAGCTCGAAGTAGTTAGTAAAGTTCCAGTGAAGGATAAAGATGATCTTTCGATTGCTTATACGCCGGGTGTAGCCGAGCCCTGCAAAGCAATTGCTAAAGATAAATCTCTTGCCTTTGAGTATACTATTAAGTCAAATTACATAGCCGTAGTTTCAGACGGTACAGCTGTACTGGGCTTGGGTGATATCGGACCGGAGGCTGCAATGCCGGTAATGGAAGGGAAATGTGTGCTTTTTAAGGAGTTTGGGGGTGTGGATGCAGTTCCAATTTGTCTGGATACTAAGGATGTTGATGAGATAGTCAATATAGTTAGTAAAATGGGCCCGTCTTTTGGTGGTTTTAACCTTGAGGATATTAGCGGTCCGAGATGCTTTGAGATAGAGCGACGTTTAAAAAAGGTTATGGATGTTCCGATTTTTCATGATGATCAGCATGGCACAGCAGTAGTAGTACTGGCTGGGCTTCTCAATGCCTTAAAGATTGTGAATAAAGATATTGCTGAGATTGGTGTTGTAATAAACGGAGCTGGAGCAGCAGGAATTAGCACGGCCAGATTATTAATGGCGTGCGGAGCCGGAAATGTAGTGCTCTGTGACACGAAAGGTGCAATTTATGCAGGTCGCTGTGACGGGATGAACCAGGAGAAGGAATTGCTAGCCAAAGAGACGAACGAGAAACAAGAAAAAGGATTGCTTAAGGATATTATTAAAAATAAGGACGTATTTATTGGGGTTTCATCTGCAGGGGCGTTGAATAAGGAGATGATTCGTTCCATGAATAAAGATGCGATAATTTTCGCATTGGCCAACCCAACACCGGAAATATTTCCGGATGAAGCGAAAGAAGCAGGAGCGAGAATTGTCGGGACAGGGCGTTCGGATTTTGCCAATCAGGTCAATAATGTCTTGGCTTTTCCCGGTATTTTTCGTGGGACACTTGATATAATGGCTAAGGATATTAACGAAGAAATGAAAATGGCTGCAGCACATGCTATAGCAGAGATTATTGAGCCGGAAAATTTGAGTGAAGATAATATCATTCCAAAAGCTTTTGATCTTAGAGTAGGACCGCGTGTGGCGGCTGCAGTAGCTGAGGCTGGCGTCAAGACCAGGGTATCCCGTAGAAATCTTACTTATAATGAAGCTTTGGAGTTAGCAACTAAGAGGATGAAAAAATGATGTAAAAAACCGAAGGTATCTGATAGATAAACGGGGGAACGCAACGTGAAAGAGATAGATTTTTATAAAATAGTTGATACGATTGAGGGTTTGTGTATAAAAGCTGCCTGTGATTTGCCCGAAGATGTGGAAAGGATAATAAATAAGGCGATTAAGCAGGAAGAATCAGATTTCGGTAAATATATTCTTGGACAGATACTGGATAATACTGCTTATTCAAGAAGGGAGAATATAGCTATGTGTCAGGACACTGGGATAGCTGTTTTCTTCGTAGAGATAGGACAAGATGTTCACATTAGAGGTGGCGGTTTAAGCGATGCCATTAATGAAGGGGTAAGAAGAGGTTACCAGAAGGGATATTTACGTAAATCTGTTACGGCAGATCCTGTATTCCAACGGAAGAATACAGGAGATAATACTCCAGCGGTAATTCATACAGAAATCGTGTCCGGCGATATGCTGAAAATTCGACTTCTTCCCAAAGGGGGCGGAAGCGAGAACATGGGAGCCTTGAAAATGCTTAAGCCGTCAGATGGGATAGAAGGTATAAAGGACTTTGTTATCAGTAGTGTGGTAGAGGCTGGGGGCAATCCATGCCCACCGGTAATTGTAGGTATTGGCATTGGTGGTACTATGGATATGGCGGCCTTACTTGCTAAGAAGTCCTTATGCCGCAAAGCGGGGGTACCTCATCATGACGCACAATATGCCAAACTCGAGAAAGAACTGCTAAAAGAGATTAATAGGTCGGGTGTCGGCCCACAAGGCTTAGGTGGACGTGTTACTGCTTTGGCAGTTCATATTGAACACTTTCCTACACATATTACAGCTTTACCAGTAGCTGTAAATTTGAATTGCCATGCGGCGAGGCAAGCTGTGGCAAATCTTTAGCGACTAGTATCCAAAAAGAGGTGATAGTAAAAAGATGGCAGAGATTAAAAGGATTACAGCTCCTCTTACTGCTGAAATTGTAAGCAAACTTAAGGCTGGGGATATGATTGAGATTACAGGGGTGATATATACTGCTAGAGATGCGGCCCATAAAAGAATGGTTCAAGCATATCAGGAAGGTCAACCTTTGCCGATTGCCATCCAGGGACAGATTATTTATTATGTTGGCCCATGCCCAGCTAAACGTGGTCAAGTGATTGGCTCTTGTGGACCTACTACTAGTTTCCGTATGGATGCGTATACGCCCACTTTACTTGAACTGGGCTTGAAAGGTATGATTGGTAAAGGGACACGTAGTCAAGATGTTATAGAATGTATAAAGAAAAATGAGGCAATTTACTTTGCGGCGATAGGTGGCGCTGGAGCTACTATTGCGCGTAGTGTGAAAAAGGCGAAAGTAGTAGCCTACCCTGATCTGGGACCTGAAGCCATTTATCGCTTAGAAGTAGAGGGTTTTCCGTGTATAGTTGCTATTGATAGCCATGGAGATAACTTGTATCAGAGCGGTTCCGAAAGATATAGATTAAATTAAATTAGTTCCCATAATTTACTTAGACATCTGCAGGAACAAAGAGCAGGGTTTTTCTATGTTAATGTGTAATTAAATAATGATGCTTTTAATTCTGGAGGTGTAAAAGATGGCCAAAAAGGTTGTTGTGCTGTTAGTTGTATTAATCTTTTGTTTGATTTTACTAGCGGCTTGTGGACAAAAGGGTGTTGAAAACAAAAAAATTGGAGATATAAATATCGAAATTATTGAGCCGGACTCATTAGTTGATAATTTGCAGAGCTGGTATAAGGATGCATATAAGGAAAAGTTCTCACATAGTGTGAGTTATATTGATGGGTACAAATATGTGCTTATTTGTGCAGGTGAAATGCCAACTGCTGGTTATGAAATAGATCTTATTGATGCTAAAAAGGAAAATGGAGCTATAGTATTTTATGCTAAACTTATTGTTCCTGAGCAAGATAAAATAACTACGGACGTAATAACTTATCCGCATATTCTTTTTAGAGTTAAGGAAAAGGATGAAGTAAGTATTAGAGCCGAGTTAGATATGTCTGGAATTGTGTCTAATCAGTCAATATCAGATAATTACGTTGGATTGCGGGGTATCTACATTGGTTTGGCTGATAGTAATTCAGTTGAAATAGATATAGATCCAAGCTTTGAATTCCCGGGAAATGGCAGCTCGGTCGTCTTTAAACTTACAGATTCCGTAATTGCTTATTTTAATAAAGATAATTCCGAGTATAAAGAGTTTAAGAATAACGAATTGGTTGAATTTGACTGTTTAAGAACTGCTGAAGGTTTGTGGGAAATAACTAAGATAACCAAGATAACTGATAGTCTACAAGAAGAAAGTATCAATGGGGAGTACGTTGGGCAAGCCGATGCTAACTCAGTGGAAATAAATATTGAAGGTATACCTGAAACGTTTCGTCTGTCTGACCATGTAAAGTATGATATCGAATTAAATGAGATTGAAACGGGAACGAAGGTTATGGTTAGATTTATTCAAGAAGCTGGTGTACGTACAATCACGAATATTGAAACTGCTATCAACTAATGAGTTCGATAGAAGTGAGTAAAATTAAAAGTGTCTAAAAGTATATACATTAAAAATTAATTGCTGGCTAGTTTATTAGCCAGCAATTAATTTTTAACAACTTATTTTAATAAAAAATAAGATTAATACAAATGGAAGAAACATTATAAAACCACAGTTTGTGGTTAATTAAGAGAGAAATAAAGATGAATAAACAAGTCATCAAACTACAATCTCATATTATATGGCATGATTATTGCATGATTATTAGTTGAAAGTATATTATATGAGGGGGAAAGATAAATGTTGAAAGAAGTAGTTGTAGTAGGTGCGTGCCGAACTGCTATAGGTAAGTTTATGGGGACATTATCGAATGTTTACGCCCGAGAATTAGCTATTACTGTGGGTAAGGCGGCTATAGAAAGAGCTGGGATAACTCCAGATATAGTTGACGAGATTGTTATGGGACAGTTGTATACAGCTATGCAGGGTTCGCTCCCCGCTCGTCAGGTTAGTATGAGGATCGGTCTGCCCTATAGAAGTGCGGCAGTAAATGTTAACCAGAATTGTGCTTCAGGTATGAGGGCGATGGAAATTGCCTGTCAGAATATCATGTTAGGAAAGACTGATATTGGACTGGTTGTTGGAGTGGAAAGCATGACTAATGCTCCCTATTTGCTTCCAAAAGGAAGATCAGGTTATAAGATGGGAGTAGGGACAATAGAAGATTCTATGATCCATGATGGGTTAAACGATGAGTTGATACCCGGTCATATGGGACTTTCAGCTGAGAATGTAGCGGTAAAATATGGTATAACCCGTGAGGAATGTGATGAACTCGCTTCAATCAGCCATAACCGTGCCATCAAGGCAATTGATGAAGGAATATTTGATAGAGAAATTGTTCCCGTAGAAATGACTACAAAGAAGGGAACCACTTACTTTGACAAAGATGAACATCCCATCAGAGGTGCTAGTATAGAATCAATGGCTAAAATGTCGCCCGTGTTCAAAAAAGGCGGTGTTACTACGGCGGCTAATGCTTCAGGGATTAATGACGGGGCTTCCGCAGTAGTAATAATGTCAAAAGATAAAGCCTTAGAATTGGGGCTTAAACCCCTTATGAAGCTTGTTTATATCTGTAGTGAAGGAATAGAGCCTCAAATAATGGGATTAGGTCCTGCTGTAGCTATACCTAAATGCTTGAATAAGGCTGGATTGAAATTTGAGGATATTGAATACTGGGAAATCAATGAGGCTTTTGCAGCTCAATGGTTGGGAGTTGGTAGGATGTTAGATAGAGATTATGGAATGGTTTTAGATTTAGATAAAGCTAATCATAATGGCTCAGGTATTGCGCTAGGACATCCAGTTGGCTCGACCGGGCTTCGAATTATAGTTTCTATGTACTATGAAATGGAAAGACTTGGCTTGACATTGGGTGGAGCCTCCTTATGTGTCGGAGGAGGGCCGGCTATGGCCTCACTATGGACGCGAGAAATATAATTAAAGTGTCTATAATGCAGGAATAGTTCTAGAAAAATAGACACTCCGAGTTTACTAGACTATATATTAAATTGCCCCCTAAAAGGCTCTGCAAATTTCCTTAAAAAATGGTATAATAGTCTTCGTGGAAAAATGTAGAGTCTTTCTTTTTAAATAATATTGTATAGGAGGAAATAGTATGAAAGTAATGGTGTATGGTACTGGTACGATGGGTGCCGGTATTGCCCAGGTTGTAGCTGAAGCTGGAATGGATGTATTAATTATGGGTAGAAGTGAAGAATCTATCCAGAAAGGAATAGGGAAAATTGATAAAATTTTGTCTTCCAGAGTAAGTAAAGGGAAAATGCCTCAGGAAGAAAAGGATAAGATAATGGCGCGTATATCCTGGACAACTACCATTGAAGATGCTGCAGGTGTTGACTATGTTATTGAGAGTGTAGCGGAGAGAATGGAAATTAAAAAGGAGCTGTTCAAAAAGCTAGATAGTGTTTGTGCTCCAGGTACTATTTTGGCTACTAACACTTCCGCTCTTAGTATAAGTGAGATAGCTTCTGTTACCGCAAGACCTGACAAGGTCATTGGTATGCACTTTTCTAATCCGGCACCGGCAATGAAGTGGATCGAAATAATAAAAGGCTTTGCAACATCAGATGAGACCTTTGATTTCACCAAAAAGCTAGCTGAGGACTTTGGCAAAAGCCCAGTTAAAGTAGAAGAGTCTCCTGGATTTGTGCTTAACAGAATTTTAATACCTATGATAAATGAAGCCATCTTTCTTTTAGCAGAAGGTGTAGCTTCGGCTGAGGATATAGATATTACAATGAAACTCGGAGCTAATCACCCTATTGGCCCATTAGCGTTGGCTGATTTGATTGGATTAGATGTAGTCTTGTTTATTATGGATACCTATAATCAAGAGTTCGCAGATAGCAAGTATCGTGCATGCCCATTATTACGGAAAATGGTGCGGGCAGGCTATATGGGTCGTAAATCCGGACGCGGCTTCTATACATATTAATTGATAGCTGTTTATTATAGTAAGTATTTATAAAAGAAATAAAGCAGGTTATTACTAATTCAATTTGAATTAGTAATAACCTGCTTTTACGTTACAAGAATGTTTTGTATGGTATTATATATATAGATTTCTTGGTGTGTGAGCTTAATAATACCTGATTTGGAAAGGGGGACAATGGATGTCTACTCATAAAGAAGTGGAATTAAAACTGCGTTATTTTCAAGAGGAATTATGGGAGAAGATAAGTCTGGAACCTATTATTGTTAAGATGTTGTTACATGGCTCAAAGAGACAAATGTTTCTTGAAACTATATATTACGATACCCCGTCATATTCTTTGAAAAAGGCAGGCTTGTCATATCGTATACGTCATCAAGAGGAAGAGTGGATAGCCACAGTAAAGGCTGATGGAGTTACTAGTGGGGGGCTTCATGACCGCAGTGAATGGAGCTTTGTTATAAATAACCCAGAACCGGATATAACTCCTTTTTATGAGTTGCCGGTAGGGGAGCGGATGAAGAACTCTTTAGGACAAGAGGGATTACGGGAAATTTTACGAACGCGTTTTAAGCGTAAAAGTGTTGATTTGAGAACGCCAGAGGGCGGTCTAGTAGAGTTAGCCGTTGATTGGGGAGAAATTGTTGTTGATGAGAAAACTACACCTATTCAGGAAATTGAATTGGAATTAAAGGACGGAAATGTTGCGGATGTCTTACTAATAGCTGCAGAGTTGGCTAGGAATTATGTTTTGCTTCCTGAGGGGGATAGCAAGTTCCACAGAGGCTTAGTCTTGGCTAAGTTGTCTACCACGGAAGAAAAGAAAGCTGCAGATAGCTTTATTATTAGCCCTAATGAAGAGGCGGGGGCGGCGATAGATAAAGTATTGCTTTTTTATGTGCAGGAAATCACAGAGGCACTAGAGAAAAGTGTAAAGGAAACCGATACTATAAGGGTGTTGAACCAATTTAGGGATAAGTTGCAGAATTTGAAGAGGGTACTTTCTTTTAGTAAGTCCTTAATAAACACAAAAGGAAACAATGAAGTATTGCAAAGGATAGAAAAAATGGCTGAGGAGGTTTCGCACCGCCGAGATATAGATATATCCAAAGGTGAATATGTTCCAGTAGTATTTGAATTCTGGGCGTGGTTACTTAAAAACCATTGGGATGAACAAAAAGATATAATGACTATAAGGGAATATACGGTAAAATGGGTTGGTGCAAAATCATTTGATAGTGACATTGTCGAAATGGAGCATATACTTGAAGAATTTCAATCAGCAATAACACGCGATTTACTAGAATAAGCAAATTGTCATAAGGAATCCGTGTTAAGGAGAAAGGAGATGATGAGTATTTTTCGTAAATTGCTATACCCTTTTATTCTTGTGTTGGTAATAGCGGTGTCTGCCTGCACTTTTAGCCCATTTCCTTTAGAGATTAAAACAGATGATACCTTGAAAGTAATAAAAAAAGGTGCTGATTTTAGGATTTATGCTCATAAAAGAGGATATATTCTACTAAAGAGCTTTGAGAGTAATCAGGATTCCCTTTCTCTATTTAATAAGCTAAAAGAATCTGGTCAGGACTTTCTTAAGTCAAATATTTCTATTAGCAGTAAGGTAATCGATAACGAAGAACTGGGATTTGATTTGAAAATGTATAGTATTAATGAATATCGCCCAATTATTGTAGGTGAAAACAATATTTATGGAGTAATAGCGGAGATTGAGACAAATGAAGATAAGCGATATAGGGAATTAATTGTTTTTTCCTCGGAAGGCCGAGGATACTTTCTTTATTATATTTCTGATATAAAAAACAATATTCTATTTCAAGTGGTAAAGAATATCAGCCTTATTGATTCGCAGTCTGTTTTTGGTGATGATATATCAGCAGATATAACCATAACTGTAGATCATAATCTAGGGCAGGATAAAGACGGGAAACCCTACATCATAGTTTATAAGAAAAAGGATCAGATCGTCAGGGCCGCTAGGCAAAAAGAGCCTGATAAAGAGATGATAGGAATATTCATAGAAATCTGCAGCAACAATAAGGATATTAAAGAGGCTACAATTGACGTAATGGTGGAGTTAGACGGTGATACCTATAAGAATAATGGTAATGCCTATTTCAGTTTAGAGCCACAGGAGATTTGTGAGTATAAGATGCTCTTACCTATCGATAAAGACGTAACAAAGACTAATACTAGCTATCTCACAGACACTATGAAGATCATTTTGCGCTATAAGGAAAATGGCGTGGAAATTAGTAAGGTGTTAAAAGAGGGTAAGAAGTGAAGCTATTATAAAAGAATTAAGAGAGGTGTTGTTAGTGTTTATAAAGTGGAAAAAAGTATCACAAACAAAAGGCACAACTGCTGTAATTATCTCGATGAATGCCTTTTTATTACTTACCGTATTGGCATTGTTTATAACATTAAAGCCGGAGGACCCCTTAATATATGAACAGTTTCGTTCACAGCTTAGGATCGTATATTTGATTTCTTTTATAACAGGCAATGGGGTAATGTTTTACATTTATAAAAAACAGCAGAAGCAATTACTAGAAGAGCAGGAGGAGCAGAAGAGAATTAAGGAAGAGGAAAAATTAAGGAGAAGAGAAGCAAGGAAGAATAGAGTATAAGGTTAAATGAAGATGAGATCAGTGAAAAAGAAAAGCCAACCATCCATGAAGGAAGGTTGGCTTTAATTATTGAGCTAATTGCGGCCTAGTAACGGCTGCGAGGCTGGTAACAATCTTTGCAATAAACTGGTTTGTCACCAGTTGGTTTAAACGGAACGGTTGCAGTGTTTCCACATGCGGAACAGGTAGTGGTAAACATTTCGCGTTCGCCGCCACGTCCAAAGCTACTACCGCCGCCGCCTCTATTGTTTCTCATTTGCGCTTTTCTAGCAGCACGGCATTCAGGACAGCGACCTGGTTCGTTGGTGAAGCCCTTCTCATTGTAGAATTCTTGTTCTGATGCTGTGAATGTGAACTCTACACCACATTCTTTGCAAGCCAATGTTTTGTCATTGTACATTTAATCAAACCTCCAAAAATATATTACCCGTTGCCAAGGGAATCCAAAGACTTTCTAGGCCGCAGGCATTAGAGAGGTTTGTATCCAATAGGCATACTCGAGTGCATCCAGTATATCAATAATACCAGAAGAATGCAATATCATTACTGAAGAGTTGTGTTAACTTTTTCAGATATTTCCTGCGGCATCCAGTTACTCCAGATATTTTCATTATTTTCAAGATACCAGATGGCTGCTTCATGTGGGTCAGCATTTTCGGTGTTTACATAGGCTAGAATCTCGTTCATCTTAGCGCTACTCATTTCAAACTTCTTGAAAAACTCTACTACATCAGGAGCTTGGTCAATCAAATCTTTGTAAACCGTAATTGATACAACATCGGGCGGCCATTCACAATTATAGTCTTCCCAAGCTTCATCGGTATATTCCGGTTCTTCGAGAGCAGTTAAATCATATTTACCTAAAATCCAAGTAGGGCCCCAGTAGTAAGCAATGACCGGCTCGCCTTTTTCATAGGCACTGGCAATTGATGTGGATAGAGCAGTTCCGGAACCAGGGAAGAAGAGGTTGTAGTTTTTATCTAATTCATAGTTTACCATTTTAGGTTCTAATTGCTGGTTAGTTGACCACGTATTAGGAGCACCAATTATACGTCCTTTACTGCTGTCTTCTGGGTCCTTGAATAGCTCCCAGTATTTTGGCAAATCAAAGACTGATTTTAAGTCAGGAGCTACCGGTTCAATGCCCCTGGCGGGATCACCTTTGATAATATAAGTTGGAACATACAATGCTTGTTCATTTCCTGTAAGTATTTCATTGATTTCCACTATAGAGCCTTCTTCTAATGGTTTGTAGTATTCATCTCCGTAAGTTTTGGTCCAGTTTTCAATGCGAACATCAATTTCACCTTGTGCGTGTGATTGGAGTTCTATCATTGATGAAGCGGAAATGAGTTCGACATTATAGTCGTAACCGTTTTCCAAGATGTATTTTGCGATTTCTGAGTTAACCATAGCACTATCCCAGGTACTTTCTGCTATGGTGATTATCTCTTTCTTTTTTGTTTCGCCATCGCTCGTATTTGTATCCTTTTGGCAACCAACCACTAAGAGGCAAACAGCCAATAGAAATACTAACAATACGAGCAGTGCTCTATTATTTTTTAACACATTCATAAAACATCCTCCTTATAACATACAAATTGCAACTTATCTAAAAGTTGTAGGTTAATTATACACTAAATTACTTAATTAATAAATCATATTATAACCAAAAAGAAAAAGAATATTTTCACAAAGCAGGACATCATACGAAAACGTGGAAATATAAAAAGGTAAATTGGTAAGACCATTTTACCCTGGCGTATAATTCATTAATTATAAATCGTAATAAAGGAGATACCCTAAATGGAGCTAAACTTTAAACAAATCATAAAGTCGACTTTATCAGATACAATTATTAAACAAATATTTGAGATGATTTCTCAAGGGGACATTGTACCTGGGCAGAAGCTGCCATCGGAAAGGGACCTAGCCGAAGCCTTATCGGTAAGTCGTCCGTCCATAAGAGAAGCTATGCGTTCACTACGCACCCTGGGATTAATTGATATAAGAATAGGAGATGGAACATATCTTAAGGATGATATTGAGAAGTTATCAGATTTTAGAATAAAGAATTTATTAAAGAAATATAGCATTTTGGAACTGACCGAGGCTAGAAAATTACTAGAGGTAGAAATCGCTACCTTAGCAGCCGAACGAGCAACAGAGGAACATAAAGACCTCATTAAGGAGTCCTTTTATAATACGTTGAGACATAAACACGATCCTGAGGCATTCTTGAAGGCTGATTTTGAATACCATATGGCAATTGCCGAGGCTGCCCATAATAAGTATTTGGCTGAAATGCTTTATACAACTAGAGACTTGATTATAGATGGATATCAGGAAGTGGTAAAAATACCGGGACAAGATGATATTATCAAGAAATGTCATTTTTATATCATGAATGCTGTTATTAGCGGGAATAAGGAGGAAGCTAGACGGGTTATGCAGTATCACTTGGAGGATATGATTAGTGCCATTCATAAAATCTATAACAATACAAATTGATAAAGGAGGGGAAAAAGCATGACTGGAAGTATTTCCAAAAGTTTGATTGAAGAAATATCCAATCTTGTAGGATCAGAAAATGTTTTATCATCACCGGAGGACTTGCTTTGTTATGCCTTCGATGCTGCACCTGGCTTGTACAAAAGCAAGCCGGAAGTGGTAGTGAGCGTAGAAAACAAGGAACAGATCATAAAATTGGTGGAGTTAGCAGCCGCGAATAAGATTCCTATTTATACACGTGGTGGCGGTACTAATTTATCTGGGGGGGCTCTACCTGTAGCAAATGGGTTGGTGCTTTCTACATTGAAGATGAACAAGATACTTGAAGTTGATGCAGAGAATTTAACAGCCACTGTTGAACCGGGAGTAGTAATCCAGGATTTGATTGAAGTATTGATGCCACATGGGTTAATGTATCCGCCTGACCCCGGTACAGTAAATACAGCTACAATGGGAGGCTCAGCCGCTGAAAACTCGGGAGGATTGAGAGGGCTTAAATACGGAGTAACTAAGCATTACGTTATTGGTCTCGAGGCAGTTTTTGCTGATGGTAGTATTGCGCGTTTTGGTGGCAAGACTGTAAAAAATGTAACTGGGTATGACATGGTTTCTCTGTTGGTTGGTTCAGAAGGAACATTAGGAATTATTACTGAGCTTACTGTAAAGCTAATACCCATACCTGAATATAGGCGTTCTCTCTTGGCTGTATTTATGGATCTAGATAAAGCAGCCCAAGCAATTCACGATATCATTGCCAATAAGGTAATCCCGGCTACTCTAGAAATTATGGATAAATTTACAGTGCAGACGATAGAAAACTATAAGAAAATTGGCTTGCCTATGGAGGCAGAGGCAGTACTGCTCATTGAACTTGATGGTATTAAGGAAGCGGCTTTGAAAGAGGCACAATTAGTTGAAGAAATATTAAGAAATAATGATGCTAGCGAGATTCGGATTGCACAAACTGATGCAGAAAGAGATGCTATCTGGGAAGCAAGGCGAGCAGCTTTACCGGCATTGGTGCGGATAAAACCGACTACTATCTTAGAAGATGCTACCGTACCTAGGAGCAAGGTGCCCGAAATGATTCGAGCTCTTAGGGATATAGCAAATAAATATAATTTAACTATTGGAACCTTTGGTCATGCCGGAGACGGCAATTTGCACCCCACTATTCTTACGGATGAAAATGATAAGGAAGAAATGGAACGTGTCGAGCAGGCTGTTGAAGATATATTTAAAGCAGCACTTGAACTTGGTGGAACACTATCAGGAGAACATGGTATTGGTCTCTCCAAAGCCAGATTCCTGGAATGGGAAATGGGTACCGCAGGGGTCGCAATTTTACATAAAATAAAGGTAGCCCTTGATCCTGATGGCATTCTCAATCCTGGCAAAATGACTTCTGCTTAAGTGAGCATATTGATTGCTTATCCGAAATAGAAAATGGGGGAGAATAATAATGAAAGAGCTTAAAGAATACAAAGAGATGATCAGTAAGTGTTCAAAGTGTGGTAATTGTCAATACTATTGCCCTACTTTTAAAGTCTCCAGAATTGAACCGTTTGTAGCACGGGGACGAATTGAACTGGTGTCTGCTGCTCTGGATGGAAGAATTGAAGAGTTTAGTGATCTCTTTATGAAGAGGATGAACCAGTGCTTGTTGTGTGGGAACTGCAGTCAGTTTTGCCCACCAGGGGTAGAAGCGGAAAAGATTATTACTGCCATGCGCGAAGAATGTGTTGCGCAAAAAGGTGTGACCGGAGTACTCAAAAATGTAAAGGACAGTGTTGCAGCAGTTGGTAATATAACAGGTGATGCACCTGCTAACCGGATGCTCTGGTTAGAGAATATGGCAGAACCACTAAAGGGGCTAAAAGTAAATGAACCTGCAGAATATGCCTACTTAGCCGGTTGTGTACCAACCTTATATCCATCTTCGTACAGCATACCGCAAGCTTTTGTCACTATTTTAAGCAATGCTGGAGTTTCCTTTACTTTGCTTGGTGCTGAGGAAATATGTTGTGGATATCCTCTTCTGATGGGAGGGATGCGAGAAGAAGCTAAAATAGCAGCCCTTAAAAACATTAATAAGCTTAAGGAGCTTGGTATCAAAAAAGTTGTTACGACATGTCCATCCTGCTATCACATGTGGAAGGATTATTATCCTGAACTAGTAGAAACGGATGAACCAATAGAAGTAGTGCATGCTAGTGTGCTACTACAGGAATTGACTAACAAAAATGAACTGCAATTCAATGAAAAAAAATTAGTAGTGACATACCATGACCCCTGCGATTTGGGTAGAAAAAGTGGTATTTTTGATGCGCCGCGTGAAATATTGACCAGCATTCCGGGGGTAGAACTACGTGAAATGAAATTTAATCGTTTGAGTGCAATGTGCTGTGGAGGTGGTGGAAATCTCGAAATGAATGATGCCGAGTTGAGTAGCCAAGTTGCTCAGGAACGAATCAAACAAGCAATCAATACTGGTGCCACCATACTGGTTACGAGCTGTCAACAATGTAAACGTACCTTGCAAAATGCGGCACGACAGATGAGGGCCAGGATTAAGATTATGGAGCTTAATGAAATGGTTAAAGAAAACTTGAGGAATTAAAGATTTGGAAACTAAATATAAGAATGGAAGGGAGAAAGTATTATGGATATCTTAGGGTACCAGTTTCCTGAGGAACTGCTTTATGACAAAGAACATGGGTGGGCTAAAGAAGAAGGTGATCTTATCATAGCTGGAGTAACAGATTATTTCCAAAAGCTTGCCGGAGAAATTATCTTTATTGAAATGCCCCTGGTGGGAAGAAAAGTAGAAAAGGGGCAGCCATATTCTTCAATAGAATCTGGTAAATGGGTAGGACGTCTCAAAGCCCCGGTTAGTGGTGAGATTGTTGAAGTGAATTCGGAACTAACGGATTTCCCCTATTTGCTTAATGAAAGCTCTTATGAAGAAGGTTGGATAATTAAAATCAAACCTAGTGATGCTGAAGAGATTAAAGATTTATTAAGTCCGGGAGACGAATATACCGCCTATATTGAAGAGGAAGATAGGAAAATAAAAGAAGGAACAAAAAAGTAAACTCGTTAAAGCTAAGTGAATAAATATAAATGTGTTGAAGGAAGGGGAAATAATATGGAAGTGGCAGCAGAAAAGGATATCCTTCATGAAATAATGACCTGTATTCAGTGCGGCAGCTGCAGTAGCAGCTGCCCCGGTGCTGATAACCTAGACTTAACAAGGAGACAGCTTTGGAGAATGCTGCAAATGGGACTAGTTGAAGAAGCAATGTCAACAGAGCTATTCTGGCAGTGTACTACTTGCTCCATGTGTGAGATTAGGTGCCCCAGAGGGATACCACTTAATAAAATAATAATGGAGCTACGCGAAAGATATCTTGAAAAAAATGGTCCCTATGGATCAATGCAGCAAATGACCACAATTCTAAACCTAACCAAGAGCATAACCGGAGATGAACCTAAAAACAGACTGCTCTGGACAGAAAACATACCTGATATTACTTTAGAAGAACGTGAAAAGCTTGTAAAAGATCAAGCGGAGGTAGTATATTTTACCGGCTGTGTGAGTGCCCTATTCCCGCAAGCCTACAAAATTCCGCAATCCTTAACACGAATACTACTAAAAGGTGGCATCGACTTTTCCTTACTCGGAGAAGATGAATGGTGTTGTGGTTATCCCAAGCTGGCCGCAGGTTGCGGAGAAGATTCCATCAAAGATTTTGCTGCACATAATATCGAAGTAGTAAAAGCCAAGGGAGCTAAGACCTTGCTAGTTAGCTGCCCGACTTGTTATCACGTCTGGAAGAACGAATATTCGAACTTGGGTAAGCAACACCAAATAGAAATCAAACACTATACTGAGTATTTGCCGGAGCTAATCAAACAGGGCAATATCCAATTCAAAACAGATGAAGTAACCATAACCTACCATGATCCCTGTGATCTAGGTAGAAAATCGGACGTAATCGAAGAACCACGTGAACTTATCAGATTACTACCCGGGGTTAAGCTTGTGGAGATGCGCTTTACCGGAAAAGACAGCAAATGCTGTGGCGGTGGTGGCAACCTAGAAATGACAAATTCCGAATTATCCTTAGAAATAGCCCAAAAAAGAGTCGCAGAAGCCATGGAAACCAACGCCCAATACCTAGTAACAACCTGCCAGCAATGCAAACGGACCCTGCAAAACGCAGTAAGGAAAAATAGAGCACGCCTAAAAGTGTATGATCTCCTAGAATTCATAGCCGAGAGAATAGATACAACCACCGGGGGTGAAGCAAAATGAACGAAGTAAAGATAGGAATATATGTATGTCACTGCGGAAGCAATATCGGTGGCGTCGTTGATTGTAAAGAAGTAGCAGAATATGCAGCCAACCTACCTAATGTAGTCGTATCAAGAGATTATGCATACATGTGTTCAGATCCTGGTCAAGTACTAATCAAAGAAGATATCAAGAACCTAGGACTCAATAGAATAGTAGTGGCCTCCTGTTCACCAAGGATGCATGAGCCTACCTTTCGAACAGTAGTAGAAGAAAGTGGACTTAACCCATATTTCATGCAAATGGCAAATATCCGCGAGCATGTCTCCTGGATTACCAATGATACACCAAAAGCAACCGAAAAAGCCAAAGATCTCGTACGAGCAGCAACCAAAAGAGTTATCCATCAAGAAGCTATCGTACCTCAAGAAATAGGGATTAAACGAGCGGCCCTCGTAATCGGAGGAGGTGTTGCTGGAATAGAAGCCGCCTTAAGCGTAGCCAAAGCCGGCTATAAAACCTATCTAGTCGAGAAAAAGCCGACTATTGGTGGGGTTATGGCTCAGCTTGATAAAACCTTTCCGACCTTGGACTGTTCTGCTTGTATCTTGACACCTAAAATGGTAGATGTGGCTCGTGAGGCGAATATTGAACTCATAACCAATGCCGAAGTAGTAGGACTAGACGGAGCAGTGGGGAACTACACCGTAACCGTAAAGAAAAAACCGCGTTATGTTAAAGATGATTGCAGCGGTTGTGGGGATTGTGTCAGTGCCTGCGTCATGAAAGGGCGGATACCCAGTGAATTCGATTATGGTCTGGCTAAACGAGGAGCCATCTATATACCCTTCCCCCAAGCAGTACCATTAAAAGCAGTAGTAGACCAAGAAAACTGTCTCATGTTCAAAACAGGCAAATGCAAACAAGCTTGCGTCACAGCTTGTGAAAGAAACTGCATAGATTTTTCTCAAAAAGAAGAAGAAATACAAATAGAAGTAGGAGCAATCATAGTTGCTACTGGCTTCAAACCTTTTGATGCTAAAAAAGTAAGCAAATATGGCTATGGTCGCTATCCCGATGTTATCGATGCCATGCAATTTGAAAGAATGACCAACGCATCAGGCCCAACCGGAGGAAAAGTCCTCACCTCAAAAGGAGAAAAGCCCAAAAAAGTAGCCATCATCCACTGTGTAGGAAGTAGAGATGTAAACACCAATCGACATTGTTCTAGAGTATGCTGTATGTATTCCTTGAAGCACGCTCACTTGGCCAAAGAAAAAACAGATGCCGAGGTTTACAACTTCTATATGGATATGAGAGCATTTGGCAAAGGCTACGAAGAATTCTATCAAAGGATCCAAGGAGAAGGAGTCCGCTTCATCAGAGGCAAAGTAGCAGAAATAGTCGAAAAAGAAGGACAGCTTAAGGTCAAAGCAGAGGATACACTCCTGGGTAAAAATATGGAGCTAGGAGTTGATATGGTAATACTCTCAATTGGACTAGAAAATTGTGAAGATGCTGACAAACTTTCTGAGGTTCTGCATATCAATCGCTCCCAAGATGGCTTCTTTATGGAAGCTCATCCAAAACTCAATCCACTCGAAACACCAACAGCCGGAATATATGTGGCCGGATGTAGCCAGGGTCCAAAAGATATCCCTGATACCGTCTGTCAAGCAAAAGGCTGTGCTGGAGAAACAATAAAGTTACTGAATATCGGTAAAGTAAAACTAGAATCAACTATCGTACAAATTAATCCTGATATCTGCAAAGGCTGCAGGCTTTGTCAGAAACTGTGCCCATACGGAGCATTAGAATTCAACGAAGAAAGCAAAATAATGGAAGTAGAAAGTGCCAAATGCAAAGGTTGCGGAACCTGTGCCGCGGCTTGTCCGGCGGGAGCAATCAAACAGCAACAATTCTCTACAGATCAAATATTTGCAGAGATAGAGGCTCTATTAGAGGGGGTGGAGAGCATATGAGCAGCGAATTTAAACCAAAATTAGTAGGGTTCTTATGCAACTGGTGTTCCTATGCAGGAGGAGACCTAGCCGGTACATCACGGAATCATCACGACATCAGTGTCCGAGCCATTAGAGTAATGTGCTCCGGACGAGTGGAACCGAGCTTCGTCATCAAAGCCTTCCAAGAAGGAGCAGATGGCGTAATAATAGCAGGATGTCATATCCCGTCAGACTGTCACTATACCAGCGGTAACTTCAAAGCCCTAGCCCGTTATGAAATATTCCAACCCTTGCTCGAGGAATTAGGCATAGAAAAAGAACGGCTCCAGCTCCACTGGATATCTGCGTCTGAGGGTGAAAAATATGCACAGGTAATGAATGATTTTGCCAAGACCATCCGTGAATTAGGACCGCTTAAACTAGACAAAAAAAGATTTTGTCCGCTGGAAAAAGATAGCGATGTTAAGAGCACGAAAGAGTGTTCCGTTATTAGAAAAATACAGGAATTTGCGGCTTGTGAGGCAGCCTCTTCAGAAATGATCAACTTAGAAGAACGCAGGAATTGGACTTTGGAGTCTAAGCGGATGGAACCCTCTATATTCTATGATCCCAACAAGTGTATTCGCTGTGGGAGTTGTGTAGAAGCCTGTAAAGCTCAAGGGGTAGAAGCACTCCAGATGGATGAAAAAGAAGGCATTCTTCTAGACGAGAGCAAATGTGTACGCTGTGGACAATGCGTCATGAATTGTCCTTTGGGCTTCCAAGAAAAAACCGTACAGCTCGTCAAAGAATGGCTAGATTGTAAATCCTGTCCCTATTCACGTCCCATAGGAGCCATAACAGAAAATGATGAGGTTAACAAAGTCTTGGCTGCATTAAAAGACCCAGATAAATATGTAGTAGTAGAAATGGCACCTGCTGTAAGGGCAACCATTGGCGAGGAATTTGGAGCCCAACCGGGCACGATCGTTACAGAAAAGCTTTACTCTGCACTAAAACAAGCGGGATTTGATCGAATCTGGGACACCAACTACTCAGCAGACTTAACTATCATGGAAGAAGGATTTGAGTTAATTGACCGTTTGAGCAATAACAAAACATTACCGCAGTTTACCTCCTGTTGTCCTGCCTGGGTTAAATTTGTTGAGACCTATTACCCAAGCTTAATGCCAAACTTATCTAGTGCCAAGTCACCACAGCAAATGTTTGGGGCGGTAGCCAAGACCTATGCTGCTGATAAAATAAAGGTAGACCCGGCTAATATGTATGTAGTATCCGTAATGCCATGTACTGCTAAAAAGTATGAAAAGAGCAGGGATGAATTTAAAGATGCTGCGCATTATTGGTCAAAACACGGTGAGTCAGGTGATTATCCCGATGTAGATGCTGTTCTGACAACCAGAGAATGCGCTAAGCTCTTCAAATTGCTAAATATCAACCTAATGGAAATGCCAGATGGAAAGCCGGACTTACTGTTAGGCGATTATACAGGGGCAGCAACAATCTTTGGTCGAACCGGAGGGGTTATGACTGCGGCCCTAAGAACAGCCTATGAAGTAGTAGAAGGAAAGCCATTAGGTGATATAGAGCTAGAAGCCTTAGGAGAATACAACGGCTTAAAGACTGCGGCTCTTCCTGTTGGTGGTAATGAAGTGAAGGTTGCAGTAGCTTTTGGCTTAAAGACCGCGCGTATGATCTGTGAAGATATTCTAAAGGGCGGGGAATTCTCTAAGTATCACTTTATCGAGGTAATGACTTGCCCCGGTGGCTGTGTAGGCGGAGGTGGACAGATAATTACCACCAACGTTGTAAAGGCTATGGCTAGAACACAGGGCCTCAACAAGGATGATAAGGATCAGCCGTTGCGCAAATCGCATGATAATCAGGAGATAAAACAGATTTATTCTGACTTCCTAGAAAAACCATGTTCAGAGCTTTCCCATCATCTGCTGCATACTCATTATGTAGAACGAAGCATTAAATAGTTTCGTGGTTTCGGGACCGCAGGTATAGGTGCCTGCGGTCCTTTACATAGGAGCTTAATTATTTGATACTGCATGAATTAAGATGAGGTGATATTTTAATGAAAGAATGGCGCTTATTAGATACCGGTCCTCTTCCTGCCTCCCACAATATGACACTACAGTGGGTTCTTTTGAATTCTCGACATAACAACTGGGCTCCTAATACGTTACATTTGTTACAGTTTAAACCCCATAATGCCCTGGTGGGTTATCACCAGGCTGTTGAGCTTGAAATTGAAGAAGAATATTGCAAACAACATAATATAGAAATTAATAGGCGCATTTCCGGCGGAGGATGCATTTACATGGATGAAGGACAGTTAGGCTGGGAAGTCACTGCTTTAAAGGATACACCAGGAATTCCGCAGAATTTGAACGATATGTATAAGTTGCTGTGTGAATGCGCCATTGCTGGGATAGCTAAGTTGGGAGTAACTGCAAGGTATCGACCGATAAATGATATTGAGGTAGACGGTCGTAAAATATCAGGCACCGGTGGCAGTGAGTATGCCAATTCTTTTATTTTTCATGGTACATTATTGACTGATTTTAGTGTTGAAACAATGATTAACTGTCTAAAGCTACCCTTAAAAAAACTAGATGACAAACAGGTAGATACTTTTAAGAAGAGAGTAGTCAGTCTTAAAGAATTGCTAGGAGACCTGCCACCTATAGAGGAAATTAAGGAAGCGATGGTTGAAGGGTTTAGCGAAGTTCTTGGTATTAAACTTGTTCCGGGAAGGCTTACAGAAGAAGAAAAGGCTCTATTCGAAAAGGAATTACCCCGGTTTATGTCTGAAGAATGGATTAGAGATACTAGGAGCATTAAGCAAGCTAGCAGTTTACAGTTAATTGATTATAAAGCTCCAGGAGGTCTAATACGTGTTTCCCTCGTTATGGATAGAGCACGTCAGCTTATTAAGAGTGTATTTATTACTGGGGATTTTTTTGCCTATCCGGAAAATTGTATTTTAGATTTAGAAGCCGCCTTGAAAAACACATCAGTCAGGACGGAAAAAATGGAGGAAAATGTAATGAGATTTTTCGCAAAACCTGATGTAAAGATTCCTGGAGTGACGGCAGAGGATATGATTGCGGCTCTGAAAGCAGCTGTAAACACTTATTAGTTAAGTTTAATTTTGGCGGATAAACGTAGACCCCTCTTACTATGTTGAAGAGGGAGTCTTGTGGAAACCAAAGATAAAGGTATAGGATAAACATGAAAGGGGATAGGGTTTTGAGTGTAAAAGAGAGTCCCACATTTATCAAAACCAGCCTTGCGGGTGCTATATGTCTGGGCATGGAGAATGGACGATTTAGTCGAGATGCAAAATGCAACTGTTTAAATTTACTTTTAACATATGAAAGTGGCTGTGCAGCAAAATGCAGTTACTGTGGATTATCCTGTAGCCGGGATAGTCAGGCCAAGCCTACCTTTATACGAGTGAAATGGCCGGTTTATTCATTAGATGATGTGTTAGATGCTGTAGAAGCTAAGGACCATCCTTTTAAGAGGATCTGTGTTTCTATGACTACTCATCCGCAGGCTATGCAAGATACCTTAACAATAATCCGTAAATGTAAAGAGAGAACAAATTTGCCGATCAGTGGACTTCTTACACCAACTGTGATGAAAGGTAAAATTGATATGGCTGCAGTAAAAGAAGCTGGCGCCGATCGAGTCGGGATTGCAGTTGATGCTGCAACGAAGTCTCTCTTTGAGAAATTTCGTGGTACTAATGTACTTGGACCGCATAGATGGGAACGTTACTGGGATGCGGTGGAAGAAGCTATAGAAATATTTGGCAAATACTATGTAGGGGTACATCTAATAGTAGGTCTTAAAGAGACAGAGAAGGAAATGGTCACTGTTATTGATAGGGCTCAAAGGTTAGGGGCTTTAACGCATCTGTTCTCCTTTTTTCCAGAAGCGGGTAGCCAGATGGCCGATGTTGTTCAGCCCTCACTAGAAAATTATCGTCGTATTCAGCTGGCGCGCTACCTTATTAATGAGGGTCTAATTACTGGTTCGCACGTAGAATATGATTCGGACGAGAGAATTATTGGATACGGTATAGATATAGAGCCTTATATAGAACAAGGTCTAGCCTTTATGACTTCCGGTTGTCCCGGAGTAGACGGTTTCTTAGCCTGTAACCGTCCTTTCGGCAATGAAAGACCGAGTAAGCCCTTTCGAAACTATCCGTTTATCCCAGAACCAGATGATATTACCTTAATACGTTCCCAGGTAAGCTTATGAATTCTACTACGGTCGAGGCGAGAAAAATCTACTTCGCTGTACCGGGTTCTAAGTATTATGAAAGCGAGTATTATAAAAACTCTCCTAATTCTTTTGCTAATATCAGTATAACTGGCACAAAATGCAGTTGCCGATGCGCTCATTGCCAGGGTAAACTTTTGGAAAGCATGATAGCGGCCGAATCTGTAAGTGATTTTTACTCAGTAATAGATACCCTTGCAGCCAAAGGATGCAAGGGGGTATTGGTAAGTGGAGGTTGTGATGATCAAGGCGAAGTACCGTTAATCCCTTTCGCGCCAGGAATTGCCTATGCCCGAGAGAAAGGCTTGAAAGTACTGACGCATTGTGGAATTATAAGTAAATCCACAGCAATTGTCTTAAAAGAAGTTGGTGTAAATCAGGTTCTAATGGATATAATTGGGGATGAGAGTACTATTAGGGATGTCTATCATCTAGAGCGTAAACCACAGGATTATTATGAGGCTATGATGAATTGCCGTGAAGTTGACCTTGATTTTGTACCTCATGTTGTGCTGGGGTTAAACTTTGGCAAGATTAAAGGAGAGTATCTAGCCTTAGAAATGATTAGGAAAGCAGATCCGAGGGTTTTGGTACTGGTCGTATTTAGACCTATACGTGGTACGCCGATGGAAAGAACAGACCCACTAACCGTAATCGAAGCGGCTTCGATAGTGAAACATGCTAGGACAATGTTTCCTGGAAGTGTACTTAATCTTGGGTGTATCAAACCAGCAGGAGTGTACAAAGAAGAACTAGAAAAAATCGCTATAGACTGTGGAGTAAATGCAATAGCTTTTCCCTCGGAAAAAACGGTTGAATATGCAAGGGCCAAAGGGCTGTTGATGATATATAAGGAAGAGTGCTGCAGTTCATCCGATAGCTAAACAGTGCTAAGACTCCTTTAGAATGGCTTTAACTAACTCAGGTGGAGTTAAAAAGGGAAGGAGAGTGAAGTTATGAATTTATATAGGCTAGGTAAATTACCGGGTTTTGATGCTATGACAGTTTTTCATGCTATGGCATATTTAGGAGTTGAGGGACTTGTATTTGTATCACCTAGTGACCCGATAGTCACGCTAGGATACTTTCAAGACGCCAAAACAGGAGTAGATTTGGATTATTGCCAAAGAGCCAACCTTGGAGTGATGCGTCGGGAAGTAGGGGGAGGAACTACTCTTTTAGACAGTAATCAGATATTTTTTCAAATAATCCTGCACAAAGATAATGAGATAGCCAGAGGCGATGCTCTTGATCTATATCGTAAGTTCTCTGAGCCTGTAATTAAGGCGTATGGTGATTTGGGCGTAAAGGTAAGATTCAAAGAGGTCAATGACCTGATTACTGTCGAGGGTAATAAGAAAATAACCGGCGAGGGCGGAGCTAATATTGGAGAATCGAAGGTTTTTGTCGGCGGTATATTGCTTGACTTTGATACTGAGACAATGAGCAAGGTGTTTCCTGTTCCCAATGAAGAATACCGCCAGCAAATCCTACAGACATTAGAGAACAATGTTACATCTCTCAAAAAAGAACTGGGCCAAATCCCATCCCGCGAGTTTGTGGAAAATCGTTTGATACATCATTTTTCAGAACTTTTCGGACCACTAGAAGAAGGAAGTTTAAATACGGAGGTTTTGAATAAAGCACGAGAACTAGAAAAGCTTTATACTTCTGAAGAATTTATTAGTAGGAAACGAAAAGAAAATACAAGTATTAAAATAGCTAGTGGTATTCATGTTTATGAGAATAGGTACAAGGCAGTCGGAGGGACTATTCATAGCATCATAGAATTGAAAGAAAAGAAATTGGGGAAAGTTAATTTGTACGGTGACTTTACCTTTCTGCCTAAGGAAAAAGTAAGAGACCTGGAAGAAGCTCTAGTAGATGTAGAAATGGAGAAAGAACAAATAAAACAAGTAATAACTTTATTTATTCAGAAAGAAAAAATAGACACACCAGGAGTGACACCGGAGGATTTTGCTACTGCAATTGTGGGAACTAATATTTAAATACGATTAGTAGATTGGGTTAGAAAAGAGGGTCCATATTTTGATGGGATCCTCTTTTTTTATTCATTTAACGGCATATAGCAGAAAAATATTACAAAATAGTTAATATTATATATTAAGTATAAGTATAGGATGTTAAAATAGTATTATATATATATTTAATTTGGGGTGGGTGGACTAAATCGACAATCAAAAACTACTCAATGCGAAGATACTAATCGTTGATGATAATCCTACTAATATTCTATTACTTAAGAAATTATTGAATATTTCTAACTATACTAATATTATTTCTACAACACATTCTATAGAGGTTTTAGAAATTTGTAAAAAAGAACAGCCAGATCTGATACTATTAGATTTAAAAATGCCTGTTTTGGATGGATTTCAGGTTCTAGAACAGTTGAAAAGCGAGAAAATCGATTATATTCTTCCGGTATTAATTGTGACAGCACAAAATGATTATGAGAATCGTATCAAAGCATTAGATCTAGGGGCAAAGGATTTTATTGGCAAGCCCTTTGATCAAACGGAAGTGATTATAAGGATTAAAAACATATTGGAGATAAGTCTATTACATAAAGAAGCTAAGGAATATAACAGACATTTAGAGATGGATGTATTGTTATGTAACAAAGGCCTTCAAGAAGCACAACAGGAGTTAATCCATCGGCTTGTTCTTGCTTCAGAGTTTCGTGATTATGAGACAGCAAATCATATTATTCGTATAAGTTATTTTACTTATGAATTGGGTAAAGCTGTGGGTTTAAGCGAAGGGGAACTTGACTTGTTATTGCATGCAAGTACCATGCATGATATTGGTAAGGTTGGAATCCCTGACAGCATATTACTAAAACCTGGAAAGCTAAATCTGGAAGAATGGGAAATTATGAAGACTCATACTACCAAAGGCGCACAAATATTAAGAGGTAGTAGTTTTGAATTGATAAGAATGGCTGAAGATATTGCTTTAACACATCATGAGAAATGGGACGGAACCGGATATCCACAAGGATTGAAGGGTGAGGAGATACCATTAGTAGGGAGAATAACGGCAATAAGTGATGTCTTTGATGCTTTGGTTAGTGAGCGACCTTACAAAAAGGCCTGGCCTATAGAAAAAGCATTAGAAGAGATAAGGACTAATAGTGGATCACATTTTGATGAGGACCTGGTGGAAAAGTTTTTTGAAATACTTCCTACCATTCTAGAAATACAAACTAAGTATGAATAAACTTTACCCCTCCTAACTTAAAAGCCACGTAAGATTTTTGCATATATGGGAGGTTTTTATGAATAGAGCAGAACCTAAGAACGCAACTACGTTATTTAAGTGGATTTGGCATTCATATCTGAAGACTGCCTTGATACCACTGATATTGGTAGAGTTGGTTTTTATTGGCATTTATTTTGTAACTAATAACTGGTCGCAGAATGAAATGGTGGGTTTTTTGCGTGAAGAGGTTCAAATGGAACTGAGTCAGATAGCTGAGCAGGAAGGTAATGTAATTGAACAACAAATAACCAGCATAACAAATGCTACAGAGCTATATCGACAGCAAACGGCTAGAGCACTACAGACTCCTGCAAAGCTAGCTCCAGAGGATGTTGTTAGACTTGCATATTCTCCTGAGGGAGTTTATTATACTACTCGCGATAAAGTAAAAGATGGTGTGGCGATTTTCTACAGCGGATTTGTACCCATTGGAGAAACTGAAAGGGAAAAGGTAGCTTGTGTTTTGACAACCGAAGAGCTGATGATTGATATTCAAAAGTCACAACCTTTAGCTGCCTCAATATATCTTAATACATTTGATTCCTTAAATATAATTTATCCCTATTTTGATGTTATTTCTCAGTATGCGCCCTTGATGGACATACCTTCATATAACTTCTATTATGAGGCAGATGCCAAAAATAATCCCCAAAAAGTGGTTAAGTGGACAGATGCCTACTTGGACCCTGCCGGTCATGGTTGGATGGCCTCAGCAATTGCACCTGTATATAATGGTGATTTTCTAGAAGGAGTAGTTGGTATTGATGTTACTGTAAGTACAATTACTAATCAGGTGCTTAATCTAAATATTCCCTGGCAAGGTTATGGTGTATTGGTAGGTAAGGATGGAACTATTCTTGCTCTTCCAGAAAAGGGAGAGGGTGAGTGGGGTCTTACGGAACTAACTGATCATCACTACAATGAAGCAATTTTGAAGGATACGTTCAAACCGGAGCAATTCAATCTTTATAAAAGAAATGAAATTTCTGAATTAGCCCAGAAGGTAGCCACTAATAATAATGGTTTTTCAGATGTTTTGATTGGTCAAAATGATAAGGTAGTATCATGGACAACAGTTCCAGAAACAGGATGGAAGTTGTTACTGATAGTCAATGAAGAAAATATTTATTCAAGAGTTAATGAGATGAGTAGTAAATTGTTTAAGATTGGAAGTTTTATGATTGCAGGGTTGGTTTTTTTCTATTGTATATTTTTACTAATATTATTTAAAAAATCTAGAATAATGAGTCTGAATATTTCTGAGCCTTTATTAAAAATCAACCAAATTGTACAGAAAATTGGAGCAGGAGATTATTATCAAAACATATCGGACTTAGATGTGGTGGAATTGCAGGAGACTGCCTTGAAACTCATTAAAATGGGAGAAAAACTAGGAAATACGAACCAAGAGTTAATAGATATTCAAGAAGAGCTAAAAAAACGTGGAGCTGACCTGCAGGCTCTTGTTAATTCAATTGATGATGTTATTATGAAAGTTAACGAACAAGGAGAATGTTTGAATATCTGGGCCAAGGATGAAGAACTCCTTGAGGCATCTTTTAAAAAAAAAAATATGGCTAATATCTATATTGGTATAATCAAACGTGTTATTGAAACAGGGGAAACGGAAAAGATTGAGTATGTCCTGCAAACCCCAAAAGGACTCCGAACATTTCAAGCACGAATTTCGTTGATTTCTAATGCCACGAGAACGGTCTCAATAAGTGCCCGTGATATAACCGAGCGCATTGAAATGGAAAAATCTCTGATTGCTGCCAAGGATGAAGCAGAAAAGGCTAGTAATGCTAAATCAGAATTTCTTTCAAGCATGAGTCATGAGTTGAGAACTCCGCTTAATTCAGTCTTGGGTTTTGCTCAAATATTAAAGGTAGACCCTACTGCACCGCTAAATGAGTCTCAGAGTGAAAGTGTGGAGGAGATAATAAAGGCTGGGAAGCATTTATTAATACTAATAAATGAAGTGTTAGACATGGCAAAAATTGAATCCGGGAAAATGTCAGTATCTCTGGAGCCGGTTTTGATAAAACCAATTATTGACGAAACCATTGCACTGATTAAGCCTTTAGCTAAATTACACAATGTTGAAATAATACCGTTGGCATCTGAATGTGTAGGTAAGTATGTTAAAGCTGATAGTACAAGGTTTAAACAGGTGATTTTAAATCTTATTTCTAATGCAGTTAAATATAATAAAGATATGGGTCGCGTAAAAATCAATTGCGAACAGATTGGTGGGGTAGTGCGTATTAATTTTGTTGATACAGGCATAGGTATCCCAGATACTGAGCTTGAGGCTATCTTTGATCCCTTTTATAGGCTAGATGCCGCGGAAAGCTATCGTGAAGGCACAGGGATCGGACTAACCGTAGCTAAACAGCTCATAGAGTTAATGGGAGGTTCTATAGGCGTAGAAAGTAAAGTAGGAGAAGGTAGTCATTTTTGGATTGAGTTGCCTCATGTAGAAAACAAGAAATGCTTTGACCATGCATCCTATGAATTTTTCGAGGATAAAAATAATAAAGAACGTATTCGCGTAAAAAAGGTTCTGTATGTCGAAGATAATCCGGCAAACCGAAATTTAGTCCATCGTATCATAAAGGATTATAAATCGGTGGAGGTATATTTTGCAGAAAATGGTAGAACCAGCCTTGAGCTAGTAAGTAAAGAAAAATTTGATTTAATCATTTTAGATATAAATCTACCGGATACTGATGGCTATGAGCTCTTGCAGCATTTAAAAATGTTGCCGGAAACAAAGGATATTCCGGTGATTGCTTTAACAGCAAATGCTATGTCTCGTGATATAATAAGAGGAAAAGAAGCTGGTTTTGAAGAATATATGACCAAGCCGATTGATATTGAGAAGTTCAAAAAAGTAATATTTAAATATTTTTCCGATATCTAAAAGTCGCTAACTAATACTAAAGGGGCTGTGTGAAAACACAGTCCAAGGGACCGCTTGAAATGAAAGTTTCAGGCGGTTTTCTATGTCATTCAGGGTCGAAAAATGGTAAAATAGAAGTGTACATAAATGTCAAAAGAGGGTGAAAATAACATGTCAAAGCCCGGGCAGAAAGTACACAATAAAGTCGTTTTCAAGGAATACAACCAAAAACAGTTAAGTTTACCAATCGATCTAGAGAGCCTAATTCCCGTCAATCATATGGTCAAAGTGATAAATACGGCCATCGACAAAATGAAGTTGGAACCCCTATTTGCAAAATATCCTGGTGGTGGACGAGCCAGTTTTCATCCGGTGATGATGACCAAGCTCATCGTCTATGCCTATGCTGACAAAA
>PHAD01000166.1 GCA_002841595.1 Firmicutes bacterium HGW-Firmicutes-12 | reverse complement strand
ATTGCCAAAAATTAGCAATGAAATTGAAATTATTATTGGCAGTTGTACAAGACTTGCTACAACACCTGCTTGTAAACCAAACAAACGAGTAGACGTTGTTGTAGAAAAGCCAACGCCTGTTAATAAGTTTATCATTAGTACGCTATCTATAAATAAGGTTAAAGGTATAATTATTGCACCAAATGTTATGGGAAGTGACTCTTTAAATAGACTTTTCATGAACCCTTTTTTTTCTAAACTAATAACAGTTTTATTTTCAAGACCATTTTGTAGCACTATAACTTCTTTTTCAAAACTCAACTCGGTCTTTCTATTCGCGCAACCGGAGATAATGAAGCGATGGTACGCGCTTCTTCTATTGATACTGACATGGCAAAAATAGTTGGTTTTGCTATATCTAACGCCACTGTCGCATTGTCAGGAGCTATAGTAGCACAGATGCAGCAATCGGCGGATATAAACATGGGTTCTGGTATGATTGTCATAGGTCTAGCCTCACTAATCATAGGTGACGCACTGTTACGTAACCGAACGGTCCTTCGTGGATTGGTCTCGGTTATTATGGGTTCGGTAGTGTATCGAATAATTATCGCGCTTATCCTCACTACTAGCTTACCGCCTTCTTTCCTTAAGCTAATATCTGCACTGGTAGTTGCCACTGCAATATCCATCCCTAACCTTCGAGTGCGAAACGGCTTTTCACGGCTAAGGATTAAGGGGGATAAACAATAATGCTGACCATGTTGAATATTAAGAAAATCTTTAATCAAGGTACACCTGATGAAAGAATAGTATTTAATGACTTCAGCCTCCAGGTGGAAAAAGGTGAATTCATCACCCTGGTAGGAGGGAACGGATCAGGGAAATCAACTTTATTCAATTTGATTTCAGGGATTCTATTACCTGACTCGGGAAACATTACTTTAAATGATCTGGATATTACTACAATGCTTGAACACAAGAGGGCCCATATGATTGGCCGTATCTTTCAGGATCCCTTGAAGGGTACTGCTCCACATATGACTGTGGAAGAGAATCTTTCGATTGCCTACATGAGAAGCACGAAACGTTCTCTTTTTAGTCGCATCTCTAAAAAGGATAAAGTATATTTACAAGAGCGAGTAGCCCAGCTCGGACTTGGTTTAGAAGATAGAATGCAAGCGCAAGTTGGCCTTTTATCCGGTGGACAACGACAAGCAATGACTATGTCCATGGCAACAATAACTACCCCTAAGCTACTTCTGCTCGATGAGCATACAGCTGCGCTAGATCCGGTTAGTGCCGAAAAAGTCATGAATTTAACGCGCAAGATTGTTTCGGAGCTAGGTATAACTACTATAATGATTACGCATAATATCTCCTCTGCGATCGAGACCGGTAATCGTATTATCATGCTAGATTCCGGAAGAATAGTGGTAGACATAAAAGGCGAAAAGCGGGATAAGCTTACAAAGCAGGAGCTGTTAAATTGTTTTTCTGAATCAAGTGAAAAGGAATTTGATAGTGAACAGATTCTGCAGTAATCAGGAGGTATTAGTTTGAAAAACACAAAAGCCGTGATTATAGGTGCAGGTCATGTAGGGTCTCATTGTGCCTCGGCACTTATAGCCAAATGCTTATTTAATGAAATAGTATTCATTGACATTGACGTCGCTAAAGCACGGAGCCAGGCTCTTGATCTGGCCGATGCAGCTATATTCTCCGCACGTGATATGATTGTACGGACAGGTGATTATACCGACTGCAAGGATGCAGACATAATCGTAGTGTGTGTTGGTACGCCGCCTGATGTGAACCGCAGCCGCATGGACTATCTTGAAGAAACAATCCAGATGGTTAAGACGATCATAGAGCCACTTAAGAACTCAGGCTTTTCTGGAGTACTAATCAATATCTCCAATCCAGCTGACGTCATAACTCACTATCTCCAGGAGGGTACCGGCTTTCCTTTTGACCGCGTGATCTCTACGAGTACCATGTTAGATACCGCTCGTTTGAAATGCATCCTGAGTAGTAAAATGGGACTTAAACCCAGCTTAATCCAGGCTTTTTCAATGGGTGAGCACGGAGCATCACAAATGATACCTTGGTCTAAGGTTGTCGTGTTAGGTAGACCGATACTTCAGTTACTAGAAGAACAATCTGAGAAATATGCTGCACTCAACCTTGCAGAAATAACCGAATTAACCCGACGGGCAGGCTACGAGATTATTCAAGGCAAAGGCTCGACAGAATTTGGTATTGGAGCTGCTCTGGCCGAATTAGCTCAGTCCATCATCCACGATGAACAAAAGATATTACCAGTATCTGTTTTACTAAAGGGACAATATGGGCAAAACGATGTCTATGCGAGTGTCCCAGCTATCATAGGAGGTAATGGAGTGGTGGAAATCTTAGAAATTCCTCTAACGGAGCTCGAGATTACTCAATTTACCGCGTCCTGCGAAGAAATAAGGAAGAATTATCAACTAGTCAAAGACTATTAGATTAAAGAGTTTAATTGCAAATTTACTAGTATATAAATAATAGCCTTTATCCCTTGCATCATAAGGGATAAAGGCTATTATCAATTGAACTTCAATTATAAATGCAATATTGCAACAATATTCGACATATTATGCAGAGCAAATGGTATAAGATGTATCTGTAAAGGTGAAATGTGACAATTATTGGCCTACCATTTGGACTACATCATCTTAAATTTGCTAAGCTAGGACTCATTCCCTATATATAAGGTATTCCCGAACCTATGGCGTGAATACTGAAGATGGTATAAGTATTTCCGAACCTATGGGCGTGAATACTGAAGTTCTACGAAAGTAATAGACGTCTTTTATTAAATATTCGGGTTGGTTCCGAAAGAAAAAAATGCAAAGGAGGATAACAATGAAAAAAATACTACTCTTATTTTTATCCATTACGATAACAATACTATTAACTTCGTGTAATTCATTTGGTGGTGGAGCAACAATAACTTTTCATAATTCTGAAATAGATGAAGTGTTAAAGGAAGATTTCAATACTATTAATAAAAGAATAGTTGATAGTATAATAGATGATTGTCCTGAAGTTATGTTAGAGATGGCGAGTGATGATATCAAGAAAACATCTGGGACAATAAAAGAATTTTATAGTCAGTTGAAAAATAGCAAACATAAAATTGACTTTAAAATCATGGATGAATACTATGTTAAAATCAGCAAAATAGGAGATTATAATATTACTATAGAAACTTTTCAAGATGATTCTTTCTATGTAAATAATATAAAAGCAGTAAGTGATGAGATGTATGTTGGATTATTTACGACCGATGATAAGATTACAGGATATTTGCTTACATTAATATACATAAAGGAAAATGGAAATTGGAAATTATACAGTGTGAATTGCGGAGATTATACGTATCAAGGATTAAGTGCCATTGATTATTTTCAAAAAGCAAAAACACTTTACGATAAGGAATATAAAATTCCTGCGTATTTATATATGAATTTAGGCACAAAGTTACTTCGCCCAGCAGTATTTTTGCAGTACAAAAAACAATCAGAATTTGATGAATTTTATAAAAAGCTGTGTAATGATTTAAATAAATCGCTTATATTCCCCATAGAAATGAATAATGTAATCAGTAACCCAGGTATTTGGAACTTTAATAGCTCTAATACTATTGAAGGGATTGTTCCAATAATTATATATAAATCAAACATTGGTTTATCCAACGAGATTGGGTTAAAGGATGAGGCGAATGAAATGAAATTATCAATCGACAAATTGCTTCCAGGAATATCGGAATCATTTGAGTATATATGTTTTCAGGCTTATTCAGAATATCCCAAGGACCCAAATAAACAGTATCCGAACTTTGGAACAGTTTTAAGAACAAAAGAAAAATAAAAATTATTATAAAAAGAAGGCATTTATTACCTTCGTAGAACACTTTGGATTGGTTGCGCAGTTGCCGAAAAAGTCCTCATTCCAATAAAGAATGAAGACTAGAAGAAAGCAGGAACAACCAACTAACACGAAGGCAATTGCGCAAATCCGGGTTGAACGAAGCCGCGGAAATAGACTGATGGCTATGGGGATTGTATGTATTTCCCATCCTGCGTTTTTGCACAAAACCAGAGGATTAGCCACTTAGACCAGAAGAAAAGAGGGTATGTCACCAATGGAAAGACATAGTCCCCCCCTCCCCCAAATAGGTCTTGTTCGAAAAAGTATGTAGTTTGAATCATATTAGCCCGTTGCTGGCAAAAGAGAAAAAGCTTGGCACCAGTTACCCCCACAATGGGGACAAATAGAAATATCCACCCCCGAAACCTTTAAAA
>PHAD01000165.1 GCA_002841595.1 Firmicutes bacterium HGW-Firmicutes-12 | reverse complement strand
TAAGCCATGACGAAGTAAGTCCGCAATCCACTCTGAATCCTTAACATCGGTTTTCCGACCCGGTACAGCTTTGATGTGTTGAGCATTGACAACTAAAGTTGGTATTCCCTCCATTTCTAATAGATTGTAGATCGGTTTCCAATACGACCCGGTTGCTTCCATAGCAACACATTGACAATCAACACTTTTTAGCCAGTCAATTAGTCCAAGAAGCGATGAAGTCATCGTACTGAATCTTCTGGTCTCTTTCTTTTTACCTGTAAGTATACATGCAACAATGATTTCCTTGTGAACATCCATACCACAACAGCGCTCGTAAATAACATTCATTGAAAGACCCCCAATGAGTTTTAATTTACGGCGGGCTTTCTGTAATACATTATTCTACCCTGCGTGCTCATGGCAACAATTTGTGGTGCAAGCAGAAAGCCTTAATCAGTCTATAATATCGGGCTCAAGGCACCAAGACATTTCGACCTTATGCCGTTACAAAAAGTATATCCATTCTGGTAACTTGTTTTCATTCATTTGATGGTGTGGTACATGGTGCCACATGGGGGTCTATAATGGGAAGTAGTCATAGTGCAGACAAACGAAACTTCGTATATTCAGTAACTGGGTGACAAAACAGATATATAGATATATAGGAGGAGTATTAAGGACTATTTGGAGTTAAAAAGATTGACAGAGAATTATTTGACCGAGTTCTATCCCGAAAGATATATACCTGGGAATATTGTTTGTACCCGCGATATTTATAAGCATCGATCATTACTTAAATATATTTGTGGGCGCGAACAGCAGCGATGTGAGTATACGCACCACATACTGGGTTAAAGTTACATGATACTCCTGACCGGGACTAAGACTTATAAGGAAGAACATAAGCCTTGGGCTGCTTCTTTCCTATTACTATACTGCTAATGGTTCTGTTGTTGCATTTGTAATAAAACGAGGTGATTAAATGATGAAAATTGATTTACATTGCCATACCAAAAAAATCAAAAGCGGTGAGGATGAGTCGAGAAATGTAACGACTGAGCTTTTCTGCGAGAAATTAAAAGACGCAGATGTAAAGATTGTTGCGATTACAAATCACAATAGCTTTGATCTTGAACAATATAATATATTTTCAGATGCCGTTAATTCTTTTTGCCAAATATGGCCCGGAGTAGAACTTGACGTAAAGGGTTTATCTGGAAAAAAATGGCATCTAATTGTTGTTGCGAATCCTGATAATGCGATATATTTCGGTGCTGCAGTTGAAAGACTGTTTGTTGGAAAGGATCTTGAAACATGTACACTTGAACTGCATGAAATATACGTATCTTTGAATTGTTTCGATGTAATCTATATTACACACTTTCATAAAAAGCCTGCAATATCGGAAGATGATAGACAAGAGTTATTGACACTTGTTAAAGATAATTCGCGAGTGTTTAACGAAACACCTGACAACAGATCATTAGGCGTATTTGCAAATCACAATTTTAGCGTTATCATCGGTAGTGATGTGCGTGACTGGAGCGTATATGAGCAGTCGACTTTTGCTGAACTCCGACTCGCAGTTTCGAGTTTTGCTCAATTCTGTCTTTTGTCCAAAAGAGACAATCTTGTTATTAGCACACTCTTGAATGATAAAAAGTCGTATATTTTACTCGCATCTCCTCATAAATCAGTATCTCTTAGTCTAAAGATTTTTGAAGAGATTAATATAATATTTGGCCAAAAAGGGACGGGAAAGAGCGAAATTCTAGGCTCACTATATGAAGCATTGTTAGCACAAGGTGTTAATTGTGTTAAATACTGTGGATCAGAAAAAGATGACGGCTTTAAATTATTATTGAAAACATCAGACTTGAATCGCGATGTAGCCAAAGTCGGAGCTATTACTTGCGAACACGAATTTGAAAAACTGTCAAAATGGAATGACTGTAATCCAACATTACTTTCAAATTATGTAAGTTGGTACAAAACCAAAGATAATAACGCTAACAAGAGCAGAATGAAAATAACAGACTCAGTAAGCGAAGCTGAACCTAGCCGTTTACTCTATTTAGCAACAAAAAAAGATTTTAGTAGTTGTATCAGTTCAATAAAAGCAATATCAAATATCGACGCTGAAAAGTATATCCCCCACGAAAAAGCTGAACAACTCAAAGAACTATTAGAACTATTGTGCCGTTCTATTCAAGCTAAGCTGATTGATTCTTTTATTCAGATTTATTCAATAAGATTAACAAATTTCAGCATCAATAAGATAAAAGCCATTGCGGACAGAAACTCAGATACCGTATCAAGGCCATCATCAACTGGTTTTTTTGAATTTGCTTTTAATCGAATGGCATTAAAACAGTGTTTAACAACAATTATTTCAAATATTACTGGAAAAGAATTTTGCGAACAATTGCAAATCGGGGAACTTGAGGATAAAGGAGCAATATATGTTAATAGTCGTTACCGTATGCTAAGCGAGCAATCAAAAACTGATGAATTCACTGGTGGGATAAAAGTATTACGCGATATTCGTCAGGACTTGAAGGAAATTAGTGGGGCATTTTTTGAAAGTGATATTGCGTTAAAGGTAAATGAAATAGCCCGAAAATGTAAGGATTACTCAGTATGCACATCTGCGGACTTTTTGGGAATTTCAAAGCAAATTGTAACATCTGATGGTTTTGAGTATTCACCTTCAAATGGGGAAAAGGGCATTCTACTTTTACAGCAAATTCTTCAAGCTGATGCAGACGCATATTTCTTAGATGAGCCCGAATTGGGTATGGGGAATTCATATATAGATGCTAGTATACGACCACGTTTAAGTGCAATAGCTAAGCAACGAAAAGTTGTTGTTGTTGCTACCCATAATGCAAATATTGCGGTGCGAACCTTACCGTATACGTCAGTATTCAGAGTCCATAAAAACGGACTATACCTCACATATGTTGGAAATCCCTTTAACGATGTTTTGGTTAACATTAATAATCCGATATTTAGGAATAGCATTTAAAAACTTAACTTCTTCTTGGTACATCACATTTACAGGATTCTGGCGGTGCTCAACTTTGTGCTTCTTTCGATAGCTGATACAATCGTTCCAAAGTTTACGGTTCAATTCATCAATATCAGCTACTCTGGGTACGGGTACCAGGAAGTTTCTTCTGGCATACCCGACTAAGTTTTCTACCAGGCCTTTTTCATTGCCACTAGCCGGATTACAGAAGTCTAGAGAAAATGCATAATGAGAGCTAAATGAAAAGTATTTAGCCTGGGGTTTTGCATAAATACCAAATCCTTCTTTTACAGCAACTTTTGCATTATCAAATATTACCCGTCTTGGTATACCGCCAAAGAAATCGAACATAAGTTGCTGAGCCTCTAAAAATGTTTCCTCGTTGGCAGCTTTGTATACTTGGACAAATATATCGCAGCTGTAGCATAATCTGCCACAGAATTTATACACCTTGGTCTTTTGGCCATCAAGATATGCTGTAGCTTCACCCCAGTCAATTTGCACGGCTTCTCCGGGTGCATATGAAAGAGGGACACTGCTTTGAGGTGGAACTGTTCTTTCGGCTTTAAGTTTTCTTACTGCTATACGCACGGAGGAATATGAGCCATTGAAATCTTTTTCGGCAACTAGACGATCATAAATCTTCTTAGCCGTATGCTTTTGCTTCTTTAGGTTTTCATCTTCATCTTGTTTAAAACAGCTTAGAACAAAGGCTTTGATGTCATCAGTAATTATATCAGGTTCTCGTTGGTACGGCTTTCGCACTTCCGGATGGGTAGCTCCCTCACAATATTTTTTAACTGTTGGTCTCGAAATCTTCAAGCTTCTTGCTATTGAGCGTATCGATTCACCTTCTAAATACTGGGTACGAATCGCTGAATAAATGTCCAACTCTATAATCACACCTTTCATTCCTCCCCGTAAAATATTTGCTAATATTCTACAGGATTTTTATGTTAGGTGGTAAAATAATTCACTGTCAAAAGGTGCTAAAGTGGTACACTTTTATATTATCATTCACAAACAAGCAGGGATTTTACAAGAAATATTGCCCCGGCTGTATTCCCAGAGGAGAAAACTGTACACACATGGGCGATCAGTGTGATTTGCTTGGAAAAGGAAGCGTTCGCTTTTGTTTTGAATGTAAGGACTTTACGTGCAAGCGGCTAAAAACACTAGATAAGCGATATCGTACGAAATACCATATGAGTATGATTGAAAACCTGAAATTTATCCAAGAAAACGGTATGGAAATATTCTTGGAGAAAGAAGAGACAACGTGGCACTGTACTGAGTGTAATAATATAATCTGCTGTCATAACGGACTGTGCATGAATTGTAATCTTGATACGTTGCG
>PHAD01000013.1 GCA_002841595.1 Firmicutes bacterium HGW-Firmicutes-12 | reverse complement strand
GTATTAAAAGAAAACCTAGGAGAATTGCCCTTAATTGCTGAAGACTTAGGTTATATTACTCCTGAGGTCAAGGAATTAAAAGATGCCTTTGATTTTCCGGGTATGAAGGTCTTGCAGTTTATTTCCGAGGAAAATATCTTGCAGAATCCGGATGATGAGGATACTATCTATTATACGGGAACACATGATAATGATACTTTGCTGGGCTGGTACAAGAAAGTTGTTTCATCTGGTTTGCGAAGAAATGAAGAAGATATTAAAAAAGATAAGATATGTTGGGAATTCATCAAGCTGCTATTGAAAAGCAAGTGCAGATGGACAATATTCCCATTACAGGATATATTATGTCTTGATTCTTGGGCTAGAATGAATGTACCTGGAACAGTAGGAGGAAGAAATTGGCGATGGCGTTATGAAAAAGGAAGTTTGACATCTGCGCTAGAAGAGCGTTTGTTAAAGTTAACTGAGGAAAATGGACGATAATACAAACAATAATTGATTTGAAATATAAAGGGGAGATTGCACTTGGCGAAATATTGGCAGCGTTTTAAGGATTATTATTATGATAATAAAGAATTAGGTTTAAGTATAGATACTAGTCGAATGAACTTCCCTGATAATTTATTTGATTTGGTGGAACCTCAATTACAAAGAGCCTATAGAGAAATGACTGAATTAGAAGATGGAGCTATTGCTAATCCCGATGAGAACCGCATGGTCGGACATTATTGGCTCAGAAACCCTGCGCTTGCCCCTTTCGAAGAAATAACAGCTGCCATAAACAATAGCATTGAAAGAATAAGTGTCTTTGCAAAGACGGTACATCAGGGGATGATAGGCCCCGGAAATGAAAAAAGGTTTAAGAACTTTATATTAATTGGTATAGGTGGCTCAGCCCTGGGTCCACAACTGGTTTCTGATGCATTATGGACTAAAAATGACTATCTTAAACCATATTATATTGATAATACAGATCCGGATGGTATAGATCGGGTCTTAGCCAAAATTGGGATGGAATTAGAAGAGACCCTCATTATGGTAGCATCAAAAAGTGGTGGGACAACTGAAACCTATAATGGGATGCAGGAAGTAAGGGTTGCTTTTGCTAAGCAAGGGATAACATTTACTAATAACGCAGTGGCGATAACGATGCCTGGCAGTAAACTTGATCTTTTAGCTAAAGAAGAGGGTTGGTTGGAAAGCTTTCCTCTTTGGGATTGGGTTGGTGGACGTACTTCGGTAACTTCTGCGGTAGGGTTGTTGCCAGCAGCTTTGCAGGGGATTGATATTACTTCGTTCTTAAAAGGAGCTAGGAGCTGCGATGAACAAACACGGCAACCCAATACATCCGTTAATCCGGCGGCCCAACTTGCTTTGATGTGGTTTCATGCTACTGATGGGAAAGGTAGCAAAGATATGGTGATACTTCCTTATAAAGATCGATTGCAGCATTTGGCATGCTACATGCAACAGCTGGTAATGGAGTCGTTGGGGAAGAAATATGATCGTAATGGCGTAGAGGTTAATCAAGGCATCAGTGTATATGGTAACAAAGGATCAACAGATCAGCATGCCTATGTACAACAGTTAATAGAGGGCGTTAATAATTTTTTTGTAACCTTTATTGAAGTTCTTGGAGATGAGCGTAAGGATAATATCTACATAACCGGGAATATAACTAGTGGGGATTATTTGCAGGCATTTTTATTAGGAACCCGACAGGCTCTTACCCAACAGGGAAGGGAATCATTAACAATAACAATTAAACATTTAGATGCCTTCTCGCTAGGCGTTCTGATTGCTTTGTTTGAACGAGCAATTGGTATATATGCCAGCTTAATTAATATCAACGCTTATCATCAGCCGGGAGTCGAATTGGGCAAAAAAGGAGCCAACATGATTATCGACATGTTGGCCAAATCCCTTGACTATTTGCAGCAAAATAGTGGTGAGACTTTTTCAGTTGAAGAAATAGCGGCTGCTATTGGAAATCCAGAGGACGAAGAAAGGCTTTTCAAAATATTAGAGCATCTAAGTGCAAACAGTAATCGTGGAGTTAAGAAGATATGTGGTATTGACCCTTTTAAATCACGTTATACCACCATATAAGACTTAGTGAACTCAAAAACAGCTTCATGAAGTTTCTCTAGCCGCTCTTTGCTGGCCTCGGAAGTTTTAGCTTTTACACCTAAGTATATTTTCAACTTTGGTTCTGTTCCTGAAGGCCGTATGCAACACCATGTTCCTTCTTCTAAAACAAAATATATGACATTAGATGAGGGCAGATCAATTCTTGTCTCGATACCGGAACACAAATCCAATTCCTTGCTGTATAAGTAGTCTCGCATAGCCAAAATACCGAAAGGCTTCAACCATTCATAAGAACCCCCGCGGAGGTTATTCATAATATCAATAATTTTTTGTTGACCTTCCAAACCATCTAGCTGTATATTAATCATCTTTTCAGAAAAATATCCAACTTCATCAAATAACTGTAATAGACGATTATAGATGCTACTTTCGTTTTTCTTATGATACAAGGCTATTTCAGCTAAAACTAGAGCAACTTGTATAGCATCTTTGTCACGGGAATATGTCCCAATTAGGTAACCGTAGCTTTCCTCGTATCCGAAAAGAAAACTATATTCATTAGATAACTCGAATTCAGCAATTTTTTCGCCAATATATTTAAAGCCTGTTAGAACATCGATATATTTGACACCGTAGCGGCTAGCGATTTCTACGCCCATATTTGAGGTTACAATAGTTTTGATAATCACACCATTAGGTGGAAGGGTATTATTTTGTTGGCGCATTTGCAGGATATAGTCAATTAATAAAGCACCTGTTTGATTTCCAGTTAATTGTATGTACTCACCGCAATTATCTTTGACTACAATGCCAAGGCGGTCTGCATCAGGGTCTGTTAAGAGGATAATATCGGCATCATGTTTTTTGGCATCTTGAAGGGCCAGTACACAAGCAGCTTGATCTTCAGGATTAGGGTAAATAACAGTGGGAAAGGTTGGATCAGCAATAGCCTGTTGTTCTACGATGCAAAGGCTGCTAAAACCGGAACGATTAAATAATTTTGTGAGTGGAACCAGTCCTGTGCCATGAAGAGGTGAGTAAATAATTTTAAGTTCTCCAGCTGATTGTCTCAATAAATCCTTGTTCAAGATAAGCTCGTAAGTTTTATCTAAAAAGGTATCCATAAATTCGTCATTAAGGAAAAAAAGCATATCAGCTTTCTCAGCTTCTAATTGGTCGGCAACTTTTATTTCAAAAGGATCATTGATTTTCTCGATTTCAGTGATTACTGCCGTGGCTAGGCCTTCAGTGATTTGTCCCCCATGATGATTGTAGACCTTATAACCATTATATTCCTTGGGGTTGTGGCTAGCAGTTATAACAATGCCGGCAGTGCATCCAAGCTCTCGAACAGCATAGGATAGCAAAGGAGTTGGAGTAATGTTTTCGAATACATAGGCTTTTATTCCGTTTTGAACCAAAACAAGGGCAGCTTCAAGAGCGAACTCTTTGGACATATGACGTGAATCATAAGCGATAGCAACACTATTTTTTGTAGTAACAAGAGAACTGTTTAGAAACATAGCTAGACCTTGGGTAACTTTGCGAATAGTATAAATGTTTATTCGGTTTGAGCCAGCCCCAATAAGCCCCCTCATACCACCGGTTCCAAATTCTAGACCTTTATAAAAACGTTCTTTAATAGCGTTTTGATTTCCTTCGATGGATTGGAGTTCTTTTTGTAAAGTAGTGTCTGAGACCATCTCTTTCCAATAATAATAGTCTTTTTCGATGTTTTTCATATGTTTGATCCCTCCGATACATATATTACTATAAAAATCTATTACTTACCATCTTTTGCCTAATTAGTAAAATCAACATTAATGGACAAGGTGAATAGAATGAATATATTTGTTATTATAGTAGTCTTATTACTATTTATAGCGCTTCTAACAAAAAAATATATTGCTCGGAAAAGGAAGGAAAGACTAATTTTTAATTTATACTTGAATATGTTTGAACTTTATGGATATTACTATTGGCTAGTAATGTCAGGTAATAAGCAAAAACAAGAAATTGAGGAAAAGGTCAAGACGCTTGTCCGGATGGTAATGACAGATATGAATAAGATAAAAAACTTGCCCTTTACCCAGAAGGCGAGAGAACTTTTACTGTGTGATGAAAAAAAGAGTAATATTTCTACAATCGAGTGTTATCACAACCTCGAGAAAATGCTGCAGCTTCTTGAAGAATATATTAATAAGAAGCATAGAAGAGTTATAAAAAGGATTGCCTCTCATAAGTTCAAAAATGAAGAAAATATGCCAGGTGATGCTAAAAAAAGAGGGGAATTGTTTAATGCACCAGGTTTTATTGACTGGAAACCAAGGCGAGAAGGAAGGTACATTAAAAGGTAGTAGCTTTAAGTAGAGTTTCCTGTTTGGAAAACACTTATTCTTTATTTTTAGGTATAATATATAATAAAAATATAGATGCAGTAACATCTTAAAAGAAATGTGGCAAGGAGGTATTTTAAAAATGATAAATTTTATCCAGAATATAATAAATGAAGACAAAAAAACCGATAAATACGAGGACAGAGTACATACTAGGTTTCCTCCAGAGCCTAATGGCTACCTTCATATAGGACATGCCAAGTCAATTTGTCTTAATTTTGGGATTGCTATAGCCAATGGAGGCCTTTGTAATTTACGTTTTGATGATACGAATCCCAGTAAAGAGGATACAGAATATGTGGATTCAATAAAAAAGGATGTTAAGTGGCTAGGTTTTGATTGGGATGATAGGCTTTTTTATGCATCTGATTACTTTGAGAAAATGTACGACTATGCTGTTCAATTGATTAAAAAGGGTAAGGCCTATGTTTGTGAGCTTACTCCTCAAGAGATTAGAGAACATAGGGGTACGTTGACTCAACCCGGCAGAGAGAGTCCTTTTCGGAATCGTTCGATTGAAGAGAATTTAGAGTTATTTGAGCAAATGAGAGTGGGTACCTTTCCTGACGGGTCCCGCGTCTTGCGTGCCAAAATTGATATGGCATCACCAAATATAAACATGCGTGATCCTGTGCTTTATCGAATAATAAAAGCAGCACATCATCGGACGGGTGATAAGTGGTGTATTTATCCTATGTATGATTTTGCTCATCCTATTTCGGATTCAATAGAGGGCATTACTCATTCCATTTGTACACTGGAATTTGAAGATCACCGACCTCTTTATGATTGGTTACTTAATTGCTTGGAAATATTTCACCCGCAGCAGATAGAATTTGCACGTTTAAATATTACCAACACTCTAATGAGTAAACGTTTGTTACGTCAGCTTGTCGAAGAAGGGCATGTTCAAGGCTGGAATGACCCGCGTATGCCTACTATTTCAGGATTAAGACGTCGTGGGTATACACCTGAGGCTATTAGAGATTTTTGCGAGCGAATTGGGGTAGCAAAGAGTAATAGTGTCGTAGATATAAGCTTATTGGAACACTGTATCAGGGAAGACTTAAATGCTAAGGCACCGCGTGTTATGGCTGTATTAAGACCAATTAAAGTAATAATTGACAACTATCCTGAAGATAAGGTGGAATGGCTTGAAGCGGAGAACAACTCTCAACTTCCTGAAATGGGGACTCGTCAGCTACCTTTTTCCCGCGAAATATATATTGAAGATGAAGATTTCATGGAAGAACCCACAAAAAAATATTTTCGTCTTTCTCCTGGAAATGAAGTTCGCTTAAAGCATGCTTACATAATTAAATGTGAAAGGGTAATAAAAGATGAAAGCACCGGTAAGATACTAGAGATACATTGTACTTATGATCCTAATACTAGAAGTGGAGACGATACCAGCGGCAAAAAGGTGAAGGGAACAATACATTGGTTATCAGTACAACATGCAATGCCTGCTGAAGTGCGTCTTTATGATTATCTTCTCTTAGATGATCAGGATGAGGAAAAAGAAGGAGAAAATGAAGAAAGAGACGAGGCAGATAGCTTTATAGCTAACTTAAATCCGAAATCTCTAGTTAAACTCACTAATTCTGTGGTGGAACCAAGTCTGGCTGATGGGGAAAAGGGAAGTGGATACCAGTTTCTAAGACAAGGCTATTTCTGTGTTGATATCCAAGATACAAGTGGTGAGAAAATAGTTTTTAACAGGGTAGTATCTCTTCGTGATACCTGGGCAAAAATTGAGAAAGCAAATAAATCATAAAAACATCTATCTGTTTACTAACTCTATGAAATGGTGAAGGATACGAGCTGTTATACCCCAAACTGTATAGTGCTCATAAGTGTAGAAATAAATAGGGTATTTACCACTTTTCCAAGGGTAGTTTTCCCCGCCGGGCACGAGATGGTAAGGGAAGTTCTCGTTCGGCTGCATGTTGATATCCAGGTAGCTGATTTCCGGCTGGCAGCTTAACAGATAATCTAAGGGGATAAAGAAAAGCTCGTCCACCTCCGCCTTTGTGGGCTGAAGAAGTGTATTTTCTTTAATAAGAGCAACAAAGGGATAAATTCTATACTGAAAAGGTGTCAATAATGTGTTGAGTTGACCAATCATCTCGATATTATTTTTATTAATGCCAAGTTCCTCTGATGTTTCTCTAAGTGCAGCAGCTGCAGGACTACTGTCTTCAACTTCTATTTGACCTCCTGGAAAGCATATCTCACCTGGTTGATAGGTGAGATTTTTTGCTCTTACTTCAAATAGCAGGCAAAGTTCATTTTTATGCATAACCAAGGGTAGTAATACTGCAAATTGGTTGTACTGCTGATCGAATAAAATACTGGTTTTCTTGTTTTTAAGCATATTTTTAATTTCAGCGATATTACTGATCTTTGGCAAATCAATCATCCTTTCTAACGCAACTTGTAGATATTTAATAAAATACTAAAAAATTACAGATTTAGGAGTATAAAAAATATAGAAATTAAGAATGCTATTGATGTATTAAAACCTAAAAAGGAGTGGAAAAGAATGGATACACTTGCCCTTGTATTGGTTATTATTGGAGCATTAAATTGGGGACTTATTGGCTTATTGAATTTTGATTTAGTTGCCGCAATTTTTGGTGGGCAAACTGCAATCTTAAGCAGAATAGTTTACTCATTGGTGGGGTTAGCCGGCTTGTACTCAATCACCTTTCTTTTAGGTAATCGTGTGGGTGAACGCAATAAACGCAAACAGTGAACTTAAACACTTATTCACTAATTTAGGAGCAGGATAAAAGAGAGTAAAAAGTATGTTTAGGTGCTGTAATTTATTGCAGCACCAAATTTTTTTACACTATAGGAAAGTATAACTTTTGCCATGCTGGCAAAATACTGCGGTATATAGTACTTAAAAGACGCACGCCAAGGGAACCGATTAAGGCGCGCCTTTCTTGTCTTCGATAATGAAACAAAGCATAATATAATAGAAGTTATATATTGTTGGGAAAAAAGAGTTTATATTAGATAGTTTCTAAATAAATAATATATTATATAATATAAAGAAACAAATAAGTTTTACTAGAGGAGGGGAATTTACCATGCCTAAGAACTGGCATAAGGAAATCTTAGCTCAAAAGGTTGTGGATGCATTAAAGAAAAACAATTTCAATGCAGATTATGTGCCAACCAAGGAGGCGGCAAAACAAAAGATACTTGATTTGATTGAAGGTAGTAATAGCATTGGTATAGTGGGGTCTATGACAGTAGTCGAACTTGGAGTTTTGGAAGAGATGGAGAAGGATGGTAAGGAACTCCTTAATCATGCACTTGCAACACTAAGCCCCGATGAAAAAATGGCGGTACGACGCAAACAACTTACCTGTGATTGTCTTATTTGCAGTACTAATGCCGTAACTATGGATGGCAAGCTGGTAAACGTAGATGGAGCAGGTAATAGAGTTAGCGCGATGATTTTTGGACCAAAAAAAGTTATCGTAGTAGCTGGTATTAATAAAATAACTAAGGATATAGATGCAGCTATGGAAAGAATCGAGATGTATGCTGCTCCAATGAATAATAAACGCTTAAAGTATGCTAACCCTTGTATCAAGGCCGGTATTTGTATGGACTGTACAGCTGATACCCGCATTTGTAACGTGACTACAATACTAAGAAAGAAGCCAATGTTTACTGATATAAATATAATAATAGTTGGGGAAGAACTTGGCTATTAACTTAATGATTTTTTGATGTAATTTTGATTGACAACTACAGTCAGTTCCAACTATACTTAATTAATAAGTTCGATCAATAATAAATTAATATATATAGAAGCAATGAAAAGAAGCGGAAATATTGAACATTTTCAGAGAGCCGGGAATGGTGGGAAACGGTATGTTTGATATAGAAGAGTCGTCTTGGAGCTGTTTGCCTGATTATTGTAGGGTAAACCGGTGGTAGCCGTTAATACTAAAAGAGGTGACCTAGTATATAAGGTAAGCAGGGTGGTACCGCGAGATATTCCTCTCGTCCCTGACAGCATTTAAGCTGTTATGGACGAGGGGTTTTTATTATTTATACGATGTTTTAGATATATAATAGATAGAAGCAAGCGCTGTTGCTTGTTGACATCTTTATTGACCAAGGATATCATATTACAATATATCCAAGATACAATGAGGTTACCCAACCTATTTTAAACTAGCTAATTACTTAACTCTTGTACAATTGTCCGGAGGTGTTGTGAAATTGAATGGGGCTCAATATTTAATTAAGTTTTTTGAAAATAAGGGCGTGGAGTATATTTTTGGCTACCCAGGTGGCAAAGTTATATTTCTATATGATGTATTGGGAAAATCCACACTTAAACATGTGCTAGCAAGACATGAACAGGGTGCAGTACATGCGGCTGATGGTTATGCTCGTGTAACCGGTAAGCCCGGAGTATGCTTTGCTACTTCGGGACCAGGAGCTACAAACTTGGTTACAGGTATAGCCAATGCATATTTGGATTCTGTTCCACTTATAGCCATTACAGGTCAGGTTGGCTTGGCAGATATAGGTAGAGACTCTTTTCAGGAGGCCGATATCATGGGTATAACAATGCCGATAACTAAGCATAGTTACATGGTAAAGGACATTGAACTGCTACCGGCTGTGTTGGAAGAGGCCTGGAATGTAGCAACCACTGGTCGTCCCGGGCCAGTTTTGGTGGATATTCCTAGTGATATTTTTTCTGGTACTGTTGATTTTTCTGCAACAACCCATAATATCACAACGCGAAAGGGTCCTCGAAAAAATGGCTTAGAGGAACAAATAAGTAAGGTACTAGAAGCGATAAAAATGGCCAAAAAACCGCTATTAATGTTAGGTGGTGGTATAATTGCCAGCCGTGCGTGGGAACAGTTAGAGGAGTTTGTGAAATATACAGGCATGCCGGTAGTTACTACACTGATGGGCAAAGGGGCAATTCCAGACAAGAACACAAATGTTTTAGGTATGGTGGGGATGCACGGAATACCTGCAGCTAACTTAGCGCTTAATTCATGCGATCTTTTATTGGCGATTGGAGTTCGTTTTAGTGATAGAGTAACAGGGAAGCCGGAGAACTTCCTTTTTGATACAACTATTGTGCATGTAGATATTGACCCGGCTGAGTTATGTAAGAACGTTAATACTGAAATTCCAGTGGTTTGTGATGCTGGGAGATTTCTCACCGCAATAATGACGGGCTTCAAGAAGGAGAAACAGACATTCCAATTAGATGAGTGGCTAAGTCAGATTAATGAGTTTGAGAAAAAGTATCCTCTTTTATACGATAAAGAAAAAACATTAAAACCTCAGTATGTTATAGAAGAAACTGCCCGTATAGCAGGTGAAAAAGCTGTGGTGGTTACCGATGTAGGACAGCATCAAATGTTTGTTGCACAGTTCTTTCCCTTAGGAGGTATCCGTAACTTTGTGACTTCTGGTGGACTGGGGACAATGGGCTTTGGCCTGCCTGCGGCGATAGGGGCTGCTTTTGGGCGACCAAAAGAGAATATACTTTTATTTTCAGGTGATGGCAGTATTCAGATGAATATTCAAGAATTAGCAACTATTGCGCAAAATAATCTGCCGATTAAGATATTCGTTCTAAATAATTCTTGTTTAGGTATGGTTCGTCAATGGCAGGAGTTATTTTTTAAAGAGCATTATGCACAAACTATATTTACGTATAATCCAGACTTTATACGATTGGCTGAAGCATATGGAATAACAGCCCTAAGAATTTCCGAACCTGAAGAAGCAAAGGGGATTATTGTCCAGGCCCTTAATACTGAGGGACCGGTGCTGATCGAATGTATTGTGGATCAGTCAGAAAATGTTTTCCCGATTATCCCTCCGGGTGGCGGGCCTCATGAAATGCTAGGGAGGTGGCAAGGTGAGACACACATTAGCCGTATTGGTTGAAAACCAACCAGGTGTATTATCCCATGTAGCTGGACTTTTCTCTCGACGCGGGTATAACATTGATAGCCTTGTTGTTGGTGAGACGGAGGATCCAGGTATATCTAGAATTACCCTGGTGGTAGAAGGTGATGAAAAAGTCATTGAACAGGTTAGTAAACAGCTTAATAAACAGGTAGAAGTAATAAAAGTAAATGATATTACAAATGAGAAAATTGTGGAAAGACAGCTCCTATTATTAAAAGTAGCTGCTGATACAGCTATTCGTATGGAAATTATGCAGATAGTTGAGATTTTTCGCTGCCGTATTGTAGATATAGGTAAGCGTTCACTAATCGTCGAGGCAACTGGTGACGAAGAAAAAATCGAGGCTATTATTAGATCACTTAGACCTTTCGGTATCCAAGAATTAGTACGTACCGGTAAGGTGGCAATGGTTAGGGGTACAAAGTAATTACTTAAAATATAAGGAGGAAATTAAAAATGGCTAAAATGTATTATGATGTGGATGCAGACTTAAGTTATCTAGAAGGGAAAAAGGTTGCTGTACTTGGTTACGGTAGCCAGGGACATTCTCAGGCACAAAACCTAAAAGACAGCGGAATTAACGTTATCATCGGTCTAAGGAAGGGTAGTCCTTCTTGGGAAAAGGCTGAAAAAGATGGTTTTAAGGTATATACCGTAGCTGAAGCAGTAAAGATGGCCGATATTATCCAGATACTTGTAAATGATGAAAGACAAGCTGAGCTTTATCGTAATGAGATATTGCCTGGTTTGCAAGCAGGCAATGCTTTAGTATTTTCCCATGGTTTTAATATTCATTATACTCAAATTCAACCTCCTGCAGATATAGATGTCTTCATGGTAGCCCCAAAAGGACCAGGACACTTAGTTAGAAGACTTTATAACGAAGGCACTGGTATTCCTGGACTTGTAGCTGTTCACCAGGATGCGAGTGGTAAGGCTATGGATATAGCACTTGCTTATGCCAAAGGTGTAGGCTGTACAAGAGCGGGTACATTACTGACAACATTTAAAGAAGAAACAGAAACTGACCTATTTGGCGAGCAAGTTGTATTATGTGGTGGTCTTACCGAGCTTATCAGAGCAGGATATGATACTTTGGTAGAAGCTGGATATCAGCCCGAATCCGCATATTTTGAAGTATGCCATGAACTTAAACTTATCATTGACCTGATATATGAAGGTGGAATTGCCGGCATGAGATATTCCATCAGTGATACGGCAGAATATGGAGATATGACGATAGGGCCTCGCATTATTACTGAAGAAACCAGAAAAGAAATGAAAACAGTACTTAATGAAATACAAAATGGTACGTTTGCTAGAAGATGGATATTAGAGAATCAATCTAATAGGGCTTGGTACAATTCACAAAAGAGAATTGATGCTAATCATCCTGTGGAAATAGTGGGTAAAGAACTGAGAAGTAAGATGCCGTGGTTAAAGAAATAACAACATTCCTTTGGAGGTGTTAATATGTTGCCGGGTGCTGAGATATTAATTAAATGTCTGGAAAAAGAAGATGTGGAAATAATCTTCGGTTATCCGGGAGGAGCAACCCTAGAAATCTTTGATTCCCTAAATGATTCCACTCAAATCAGGCATATATTGGTCCGGCATGAACAAGGAGCGGCTCATGCTGCCAATAGTTATGCCAGGGCGAGTGGCAAAGTCGGGGTTTGCTTGGCCACTTCAGGACCCGGAGCAACTAATTTGGTGACAGGTATTGCCACCGCGTATATGGATTCTGTTCCTATGATTGCCATTACAGCACAAGTGTCTCAGAGCATGATAGGAACAGATGCTTTTCAAGAAGTAGATATAACTGGGATAACAGATCCTATTTCCAAGCACAACTATTTAGTTAAAAACATTGCGGACTTGCCGCACGTTATTAAAGAGGCTTTTTATATAGCCAGTAGTGGTCGCCCAGGACCTGTTATAGTTGATTTGCCTAGGGATGTCATGATGACCCAAATGGATTATACTGCGGATGAGAACTTAAATATAGATCTACGTAGCTATAAACCCAAGGTTACCGGACATGCCGGACAGATTAAACAAATCAGTGAAGTACTTCAGAAAGCTCAAAAACCCCTTATTTGCGCGGGTGGGGGAGTAATATCAGCTGATGCTTCAAAAGAGCTTATAGAATTGGCCGAAACCTTACAAATACCGGTGGTTAACACCTTAAATGGCATAGGTAGCATTCCTCTCGCCCATCCTCTTGCTCTAGGAATGCTGGGTACCTATGGTGTAGCCAAAGCGAATTTAGCTGTGCAAGCTTGTGATTTATTTATTGCGTTGGGGACTCGCTTTACCGATAGAGTTACGGGTAATGTAAATAAGTTTGCCCCTAATGCAAGTATTATTCATATAGACATAGATACCGCAGAAATTGGCAAAAATGTTAGAGCTGATATACCCTTGGTTGGAGACGTTAAAATCGTTCTAAACCAGTTAAATCAGCGTTTGCATAAAAAAGAAAACCCTGATTGGGTGGCTGAAATTGAAAAAATAGTAGAGCGTTGTTGTGTCTTAAAAGAAATGAACCCTGAATGTGAAGGGGAGGACTGTGTTTCACCAAGGGATGTAATGGTCCTTTTAAATCAATACCTTCCTACAAAAGCCATTGTTACTACCGACGTTGGGCAGCATCAAATATGGGCAGCTCAGATGTATGACGCTAGGAAACCACGGACTTTTATTAGTTCAGGAGGCCTAGGTACGATGGGATACGGGATACCGGCAGCTGTTGGTGCTCAGGTAGCTTGTCCTGATTGTACCGTAGTTGCAATAACAGGCGATGGCAGTTTCCAAATGGGTATGGGGGAATTAGGCACCGCAATGGAGAATGACCTGCCTTTAAAAATTCTCTTACTTAATAACCAAAGCTTGGGCATGGTTAAACAATTACAGGATCATTACTGTGAAGGTAGACATGTTGCTGTTCATTTTCAAAAGAACCCAGATTTTCATTATCTGGCGCTTGCCTATAATGCCCTTAGTTTAAAAGTACAGAAGAAAGATGAACTTAAAGAGAAAATGAAAGAGTTCATCAATCATAAAGGGATGGTAGTCTTAGAGGTAATTACTTCCAGCAAAGAAAATGTTTATCCCATGGTTTTAGCTGGTTGTGGTTTGGATCAGTTAGCCGGAGTGGAATAAGGAGGGTATTAAAACGGTGTCAGGAGATGACAAAAGGGTTTATATTTTTGATACAACCTTGCGTGATGGTGAGCAGTCGCCAGGAGTGAGTTTAAATATTGAAGAAAAATTGGCTATTGCCCAGCAGTTGGCACGCTTGGGTGTAGATGTTATTGAAGCAGGCTTTCCGATTGCCTCAGAGGGTGATTTTAACGCAGTAAGTCGAATAGCCAAAGAGGTAACAGGACCTATTATCTGCGGTCTTTCCCGAACAGAAACTGCTGATATCAAGAGAGCATACGAGGCGGTAAAAGGAGCCAATCGCCCTAGGATACACACGTTTGTAGCTACTTCTCAGATACACATGTCTCATAAACTTTGTAAGACAACCGAACAAGTCAAAGAGATGGCCTATGAGGGTGTTAAGCTAGCAAAAAGCTTAGTAGAAGATGTCGAGTTTTCTGCTGAAGATGCTTTTCGCAGTGATTTAGATTTTTTATGTGAAGTATTTGATATAGCAATTCAAGCAGGAGCTACCGTTATTAACATTCCTGATACTGTTGGTTATGCTACTCCTTGGGAGTTTGGAGAATTTGTTAAAGCCGTCCGCTTGGGAGTACCAAACATAGATAAGACTATTATCAGTGTCCATTGTCATAATGATTTAGGATTAGCTGTTGCTAATTCTCTGGCTGCCATACGAAATGGAGCACAACAGGTAGAGGTCGCGGTTAACGGGATTGGTGAACGTGCCGGTAATGCTTCTCTCGAAGAGGTAGTTATGGCCCTATATACTAGAAGAAATTATTTGGGCTTCACTACAAATATTAACATACGTGAGATATATAGAACTAGTCGTATGACTAGTACACTTACAGGAATGCAGATACAACCCAACAAGGCTATTGTAGGTAAGAACGCATTTGCACATGAATCAGGAATACATCAAGATGGTGTTATCAAAGAGCGGGAAACCTACGAAATCATGAATCCGGAGATGTTAGGGATTACTAGCAAGAAGCTGGTGTTGGGTAAACTCTCGGGACGCCATGCCTTCAAATTGCAGTTGAAAAGTCTGGGATATAACCTTGAAGGGGAAACCTTAGAAAAAGCATTTTTTGAATTCAAACAACTTGCAGATCGTAAAAAAGAGATATTAGATGAAGATTTAATTATACTGATGGATAGCCAGATTCTAGGTAGTAGTGAAGAATACTATCATTTAGAATATCTTCAGGTATCAAGTGGAACGAATATTGCTGCAACCTCGACGGTAGGCCTAAGAATGAACGGGAAACTATTAGAAGAAGCAGCCTGTGCCGATGGACCTGTTGAGGCTGCATACAGCGCCATAAATAAGATGACTAAGCTTCCTGTAAGACTGGAAACATATAGCATAAGTGCTGTTACCGGTGGAACGGATGCACAAGGCGAAGTTGTTGTAAGTGTAAGTATGGGTAGCAATACCTTTATGGGAAGAGGCTTAAGCGTAGATATTATCGAAGCTAGCGCCCGAGCTTATATAAATGCACTTAACAAAATAATAAAGGTTTATCCAGACCTCAAAAACGTGTCAGTTGTCAGTGAATAGGGAGGAAGATATTTATGGGAATGACCATCGCCGAGAAAATCCTGGCGGCCCATGCCGGGCTTTCAAAGGTTACCCCAGGAGAGCTTATCAATGCTAAGCTTGATTTAGTTTTGGCAAATGATATCACCGGTCCGCTAGCCATAAAGGAATTTCGAAAAATAGGTTTAGATTTGGTCTTTGATAAGAACAAGGTCGTGTTAATACCAGATCATTTTGCACCCGCTAAGGATATAAAGTCAGCAGAGCAGTGCAGAGACATCAAGGAGTTTTCGAGAGAACAAGATTTAGCCCATTATTATGAGGTTGGAAGAAACGGTATAGAGCACTGCTTTTTGCCGGAGCAAGGATTAGTTGTACCTGGTGACTTGGTAATAGGGGCAGACTCACATACCTGTACATATGGCGGGTTGGGAGCTTTTTCTACCGGCGTAGGAAGCACTGACTTGGCTGTAGGAATGGCCATGGGTGAAATATGGTTTAGAGTACCAGAAAGCATTAAATTTGTTCTTACTGGTAAACCAAAGAATAAATGGGTAAGTGGAAAAGACTATATTTTGGCGATCATAGGAAAAATAGGTGTTGATGGAGCTCAGTATAAAGCAATGGAGTTTACGGGCGAAGCTGTTACCAATCTTTCTGTTGATGGGCGTTTGACTATGGCGAATATGGCCATTGAAGCAGGGGCGAAAGCAGGGTTAATCGCACCGGATGACAAAACTATTGAATATGTCAAAGACAGGGCCAAAAAACCATGGAAAGTCTATGAAAGTGATGCTGATGCAAAATATAGTGAAGTAATAGAGATAGATGTTACTGATTTAGAACCACAGGTTGCCTTTCCTCACCTACCATCAAATACCAGGTCAGTAGCGGACAGCACTCATGTTAAGATTGATCAGGTTGTTATAGGATCGTGTACTAATGGAAGGTTTGAGGATTTACAGATAGCAGCCCAAATCATGAAGGGTAAAAAAGTGCATCCTGATTTGAGGGCTATTGTTATTCCAGGCACTCAACAGATATATATGCAGGCAGTAAACGCAGGATTAGTACAAATATTTGTTGAAGCAGGAGCTGTTGTCAGTACTCCTACCTGTGGTCCATGCTTAGGTGGTTATATGGGGATTTTAGCTAAAGGCGAACGTGCTGTATCGACTACGAATAGGAATTTTGTAGGTAGGATGGGACATCCCGAAAGTGAAGTATACCTATCTAATCCTGCAATTGCTGCCGCATCGGCCGTCCTAGGACGTATTGCTTCACCTGAGGAGGTTTTATAAATGCAGATTCTAAAAGGTCGAGTCTTTAAGTTAGGCGATGATATTGACACAGATCTCATTATAGCTGCTCGTTACCTAAATAGCTCCGAACCGGAGTATCTTGCTTCGCATTGTTTGGAAGACCTCATTCCACAGCTCGATGAGAAAGTAAATCCTGGGGATATTCTTGTCGCAGGTAGGAACTTCGGATGCGGTAGTTCCAGGGAACATGCCCCGATCGCGATAAAATACGCTGGTTTTAGCTGCGTGCTTGCTGAAAGCTATGCACGTATCTTTTATCGTAATGCCATTAATATTGGACTTCCTATCATTGTAGCGCCGGAGGCTTGTCGTGCGATAAAAGAGGGAGATAAACTCGAAGTTGATCCTAGAGAAGGAACGATTATTAATCATACTACTTCAGAGCAATACAAGGGAGAACCTTTTCCACCGTTTATTTTAGAAATATTGCTTAGCGGAGGGTTGATCCCACATGTAGCAGAGAAGGTGAAAAAAGGTGATTGAGATATTGCTCTTACCGGGTGACGGTGTCGGACCGGAGGTTGTAGAACAGGCAATGATTGTGCTAGATGCTGTAAAAAGCAAATATTCCCTGGAATACACCATCAGTGAGGGTATGATTGGCGGGCAAGCTATAGATGCTACCGGTAAGCCTTTGCCGCAAGAAACACTAAAGAAGGTTCAAGCTAGTGATGTCATCATATTGGGATCAGTTGGTGGTCCTAAGTGGGATGCATTACCATCAGATATAAGGCCGGAAAAAGGCTTGCTCGAGTTGCGCAAAGGATCGGATCTATTCGCTAATCTTAGGCCTGTAAAGTGTTGGCCCCAGCTTTTGGAGCAATCCCCGTTTAAGAATCATGTTGTCGAAGGTGTAGATATCCTGATAGTGCGGGAGCTGATTGGTGGAGCCTATTTTGGTAAAAAGGGCACTAGCCATGAGGGTGAGAGTACAGCTGCCTTTGATACAATTGAATATAACGACATGCAAATACGCCGGATAATAAAAAAGGCTATGGATATTGCAGGTACAAGAAGAAATAGAATCACCTCTGTTGACAAAGCCAATGTTCTGGAAACATCGCGTTTGTGGCGCAAAATTGCAGAGGAAGAGGCCTTAAATTACCCGAAAATAACCCTTAACCATCTATATGTTGATAACTGTGCTATGCAGTTATGTCTCAATCCAGCGCAGTTTGATATTATTGTTACTGAAAACATGTTTGGAGATATTCTTTCTGACCAAGCGTCAGTTCTCGGTGCGTCACTTGGCATGCTACCTTCAGCAAGTATTGGGGAGGGCATTGCCCTGTACGAACCGATTCATGGTTCGGCTCCAGACATTGCCGGCCAGAATAAGGCCAATCCCTTAGCAGCTATTCTTTCAGTAGCGATGATGCTTGACATATCATTCAATCATCGCCAGGCGGCTGAAGATGTAGAAAAAGCCGTTGAAAATGTGCTTATAGCTGGTTTGAGAACGGCGGATATATGGACCAAAGGGTTGGGTTTAGTTGGTACTCGCGAGATGGGTAAAGCTATAGCAGAACAAATTAAATAGTGAAGTATAGTATCTAATAAGTTCTATAGTAATGAAATAATAAGAAATCAGATGGAGGGATTGTTAAAACCATCTGATTTCTTTATTTGAAAAATTTTATAAATATAGCAGGGAATATCTAGCATTAAGAGAAAGCAATTTAAGTAAGTGAATAAAAATTGAAAGAGGGATTGGCCTTGCAGATTTTGCTTGCGGAAGATAGTAAATATTATCGTACAATTATGAGCACAATCTTAGAGGAATGGGGCTATAAGGTTGTTGTTGCCGAGAACGGGATACAAGCATTAGAGAGAATAGAACAAGTGAATAGTCCCCAGTTAATCATACTTGATTGGGTCATGCCAGAGATGAACGGGCTGGAAGTATGCAGAAGAATTCGTGCAAGTTTAGAGCGCCAATACCGCTATATCATTCTTTTGACTAATATGACAGGGCAGGAGAATATAATATCAGGTTTGGAAGCTGGGGCAGACGATTACGTTGCAAAACCTTTCAATGAAATCGAGTTAAAGTATCGGTTAAAAATAGGCCGAAGGATCATAGAGTTAGAAAATAAATTGATGCATATGGCAATGACTGATACCCTGACCGGTTTATTAAACCGAAGGGCTTTTTTTGAACGTTTGGAAGGTGAAGTTCAGAGGTGTCAGCGTTTTGATCTTCCTTTATCAATAATGATGTTGGACATAGATAATTTTAAAAGTGTTAATGACACTTATGGCCATCAAGTTGGGGATATTGTACTGCAGAAGGTTTCCTCAGAAATAAACAGAGTTGTAAGAAAATATGACTTTGTGGGGCGTTATGGAGGAGAAGAACTGATAGTTTGCCTACCTGGCGTAGATGCCTCTTTAGCTGCAGAGATTGCGGAACGGTTACGAAAAAGTGTAGAAAAATTGACTATTTATTTAGATAATGAAGACAAAAAGAAAATAAATGTTACAGCTAGTTTCGGATATACCATTGCTGATAAGAATACGGATATGAGCAATATAGATCGCCAGGTTTTTAAAGCAGATGAGGGAGTTTATATTGCTAAGAAGCAAGGAAAGAACAGGGTTTGCAGAGTAGAGTAAATAAAGAAGATTATCTGTTAAAAAGATCTTTTATTTTAGAGAAAAAATTACGATTATTAACAAGAGGCTGCAATTCCTTTTCTGGATTGAGTAGCTGTTGGGCAATGTTTTTTACGCAACGAGTAGCTGCAGCATCCGGATACTCTAGAAAAAAAGGTACTAGTCGACGATTGGCTTTAGGCACTACCGGGTCTTCAAGTATATACCCTAGTGCACTAATTTTTAAACTCAAAAAACGATTGGCGACTTCAATTATTTTACTGGAAATATCTTGATACTCCTTCAATGAGTCCACCTTGTTAAGTAGAAGGTAAGGAGAAGTATTAAACTTGTGTTCATCCAGTACTTTCATTATTGCATAAGCATCGGTGATGGAATGAGGCTCAGGTGTTGTAACAACGATAACGCTGTCGGCGGCTAGGACAAAATTTATAACATTTTTGCTTAGCCCGGCTCCAGTATCAATTATTATAATATCGGCATACTGTTCCAACATTTGTAGGTTGGAGATTAAGTAGTCGAACTGCCGGTCTTCCATATTAGCCAGATATTGTAATCCGGAACCGCCTGGAATTACATGAATACCGCCAGGACCTTCTACAATAATGTCGAGGAGTTCTTTCTCTTTGTTGATTATATGGGTAAGGTTGTATTTAGGATGCAAATTAAGCAAGACATCAATATTAGCTGTACCTAGGTCTGCATCAATGATAAAAACCCTTTGACCTAATTCCGCTAGGCTAATAGCCAAGTTAATAGTGAAAGTAGTCTTTCCCACCCCGCCTTTACCGCTAGTTACAGTGATTACACGGGGCATTTGTCTTTGCTTTTTACATAAGCTATAGGGTAAACGTAGTATTAAATGTGGATTAGGTTTGAATACACGGCTTACTACCTCTGAAGCAAAACTAAACCCGTTGCGTACACAAAGCAGGTCAACAGGGATTCCGGCCCCTAAAAGTGCAAGTTTACCTTGATGTACAGGCATGCTTGTTTGCAGTGTACAGTCTCTAATAGATAGGATTTCAGCAGTATATTCTTCGCGGTACAAAGGCGATAGGGTCTTTACCTGTATGACATCACCCGGTTTAATAACAAAATCCTGCTCTTGCACAACCATCACTCCATGTATATTTCCTTTACATGTTATTTTCTACATATTTAGCCCACTTCCTGCGAATAAAAGATAATAAAACGTGCAAACAAGAGGTATTTTGCTGTATCGTGCCGAAATAAGTATTACTAAAACATCAAAGGGGCGCGAATGGAGCATGTTAACTAGACGCCAATTTCTTATTGGGATGGGAGCCGTAACGGCATCAACGATATTTTCATTGTCTTTAAACAGCAAGGTGGCATCTCCCAAAGATAGCATGCCTGCGGATATGAATGAAAAACCTGAAGTTTTTATTCCTGATTGTGATTGGGTTATCGAAAATACTTTCATAGTTGATGGCTCTGGACAGCCCGCTATTTATGGAAAAATTGCTGTAAAGGGAGAGAATATTGCAGCAATAGGTGACTTTCAAAATCCATCTGGAATTAAGGTGATAGATGGTAGAGGTTTGGTAGCTTCTCCTGGTTTTATAGACATACATACGCACACCGAAGATTATGTCTATAGCGGTGAAAGTATGGCTCCTTTTCTAACACAAGGAGTCACAACTCAGGTTGGCGGCAATTGCGGACGATCCCCGCGGGATATAGCGGGTTATTTTAGTACGGTACCTAGTTTGGCGATAAACTATGGTCTTTTATTGGGTTACAGGACATTACGGGAAATGGCCGGTGTCAACAATAATAAACGGGCTAGTATTGCTGAACTAACTAAGATGCAAAAACACCTCGCCAAGGCTCTAGAATCTGGAGCCTTGGGATTATCGACAGGGCTTGAATATGCACCGCAACATTTAGCTACAACAGAAGAATTAACGACGCTTTGTCATATTGTTAAGCAATATGGGGGATTTTATGCTACTCATATTCGCAGCGAATATAATGGAGTAATACCTGCATTAGAGGAAGCTATCGCAATAGGTCAGACAACTGGTGTTTCCGTGCAATATAGTCATATCAAAGCGGGACATGAGGAAAACTGGATAAAGTTTCCTGAGTTGTTGAATATGATGGAGAGTGCCAGTTCTTCAGGAGTGGACATTACTGCTGATGTCTATCCGTATACCTTTTCCAGCACTGATATTGGAACTAAACCTTTGCAACACTCAATAAGTGAGGAAAATTTGAATAGGGCAATTACTCATCCACTAGTGTTTATAGGTAGTGATACCGGAATATATTCAGGAGGAAGGGTTAACCATCCTAGAGCTTATGGCACATATCCACGGGTCTTGGGTCGAATGGTAAGAGAAAAAGGTTTACTTACACTTGAGGAAGCTATTGCTAAAATGACTTCACAACCGGCCAAAAGACTGAAACTTAAAAATAGAGGATTGTTACAAACAGGCTGTAAAGCAGATATTGTGCTGTTAGATCCAAAAACTATAATTGATAAAGCAATGCTAGAAAAACCTGCAGTTTTTTCCGAGGGTATTCGACAAGTATGGGTTAATGGGGCTCTTTCGTGGGATGCTGGAGTACAGGAAGATAACATGGGACAAGTCGTATAAAAACTGAACCGCCGAATGGCGGTTTTTATTATTATTTGAAAAGTGGTATCTTGATATGACGATATATGTTGAAATATAGTGGAAAATAACTAAAGGAAAGCTGATAGTTATAGCGAAAAATTATATATATATTCTTTTAACTGGGGTGAGGAAAATTGGACTTGATTGAAGCAAAGCAACAATTGAAAATAAATACAAATCCAGTTTCTTTTGGTATCCAGTGTCAGGAAAACATTTTTTATAAAGCGTATGTTTCACGTAAAAGAATTGCAGGAATGTGTGAGCTTATTATATTATGGAAAAACAGAAAATATAAAAAGAAACTAATAGTGCATTATCTTCGTATGTCTTTTAGTCATGAAGGAGTACAAGAGTACTCTGTTGAGATAATAAAAAAGCAACACCTGGGTATCCTAAAAAAGAAGCTACAAGGATATGTTCAAATAAACCTATTGGAAGCCGCTATCTTGATACAAGATGCATATTCTCAGAATGTCCGCTTTAAGACCCGCCCTGCGGAAGAATTAGAAGAATATAAATATATGTTGGAATATGATACTACCAACATCAACCGCAGATACCTTATGAATAAATTACTACAAGAGGATTTAACAATACATGAGTTTACTAATATATATTTATCTGCTTTAAGAAGAATGGACAATGCGTTGTTATATGACTGTTCTAGTGTACAATGGCAGGAGGAGCTCGGAGATAGGAATAGTTTCATTCTTAATTATGGCAAAGAGTATCGTGGGTATACTTTTTTACGAAGCGGTATTAAGGATATCTTAATAGAAGGTAATGCATACATTATAGATGTTTTTGCTGTAGTTATTACAGCTCAGGAAGAAATCATGAAAATTATATATAATATTGTTATGCAAAAAAGGGATGGGTATTATTGTGTCGATGCTTTTAGAGAAACAAGCAGAGAAAATTTGCAAGGTGATCACCCCGACAATCCATTTAATTATAGAGTATACTGCACTGCATACCATTTATTAGCTGCCTGTGAGATTAAGAGTTGGCTCAATAATGAGCCGGAGGTTTTAGTTACAGGTGAGCTACAAGATTGTACTATATATAAGTGGCTTCAAGAAGCAGATAAGCCCGGCGAAGAATTTAACATAAATGATAAAATACTAGCAGAGTATATTGTAACAAAAGATGAGCTCCTTATTTTTGCTAAAAAACCCAATAATTTGATTAAGGCGGAAAAAAAAGCAGCTGAATACATGAATTTCTGTATCAAACTGCAAAAAAAATACTATATGCCGGTACAAAAGATTTATCAGTATATTATTACTAAAGGTAAGTGTCTAAACCGGTATTCTGGGACCTCAGCACTAATACATTTCACGGATAGCAGCCCTTTGTTGGAATATATAAAAAGCTCATCAGAAGGAGTGATAAGCTTAGGGGCGCAAGTAAGCTATTTCTATGAGAAGAAAAAGAATGGAGAGAATAATGTACCCTGCTTCAAGGAATACTATTTATCGAAAAACTGGCTTAAAATATATACTTATGGGGAAGAAGTAGATAAAGGTATTGAGCAATTACTAATGAATGCGTCTGTTAAAGACATCGTATATGATTTTGAATTGGAAAATTATTATGATTTATTTATTCCACCGATAACAGAGCAGAGAAAATGGTACATTTATGGAGTGTTACAAAGGTTTTACCATGAGGCAAATGAACTTTCCAAATATGGAGTAGTACCAGTTCTAGAAGATGTCTTGAGGATATATGGAGCAGTCAAAACAGCATCCAAAATAGGATAACTAATCGCCGCTAAGCTCCTAGAGAATGGCTCAACTAACACTAAAGGTGGAGTTAAAACTCTATCTCTAATGTTAGTTTCGCTTTATGTTTTTAGTGCTGGCGAAGCTGTATCAGCCGGCTTTTCTGCCGGCTTATATTCATTTAAAAAGTAGTACATAAAACTACGGTTGCGTCCCTTAATAGTAAGAAGATCAACCTTAGAGATGATAGGGTATGCTCTATATAAAGAGAGGTTATCCATTATACCACCAGGCATGGTTAGACCCTTATCTAGATTATTTGGATCACCTATAGCTTTAATTATAATCGGATAAGTAAGGTTATTATTATCAACTGTAATGGACATATTCTGTTCATTCTCAGCGTAAAAGATTGAAGTATCTTGTGTAATCCTATAATCATTAATAGCTATAGCTTCAGCACCTGAAGCCCATAGTTCATTCACAATATGAATAATATCTACATAGAGGATAGGCATCTGTTTATCAATTAAGATTTCTAAACCTGGACCCTCTAGAGTATTAGCTCCGGTAACGGTTTGTATTTTTGTCAGCTCTTCGTTAAGACTAATAAAAAGTTCACTTTCGTCCTGGACACTTTTCATTTGTGTACGGAGGTTTCCATTCAGGTCTACAATTTCGCTTGCTAGTTTTTGGCGTTTCTCAGATAAGTCGCGTACCATAGCAATTAGGTTTTCAGTTTTCTGCATGCTTAACTCACTGGAGATACGGTTCTGTGCCTGAAACTGCAGAGAAAAGAGGATCCCCATGAGCAAAAAGACAAGGGTTATGGGAATTGCCCAGTGCTGCTTTTTTAACATAATACAATTCACCTCAACTGGCGATTCTTTTTACTTCTATACTGTAAAAGGAGTTTATGCCTAATGGCTGCAAGGTTCTGGAAGAGTCTAACGCCAAAGGCGAAAACTGCAGCGTAATATAGGTCTACCCCTAGGCGGTCGCCAAGATAAGCTAATAGTGCAGCTAGTAGAGCGTTTGTAAAAAAACCGGATAATAATACTGTCCCATCAAAACGCTCTTCAAGAACGCTTCGTATGCCACCAAAGACCGAGTCTAGAGAGGCTAATACAGCAATAGACATATATTTGACATAAATTAGTGGTATTTGAAAGGTAAGAGTAGAACCTAGTACAATACCAATTAAAAGTCCGAATACTGGCAGAACCCACATAAACTATTCATCCTCCTCCTTTACTGGTTTTGCATAGCGGAATTGTAGATCACTTTTATAAGCCGGTATAATAACTTCATCAAATTCTTCTAAAGTTACCGGATAGTTCGTTGATTTCATGATATCAAGTTCTCCATTTGTAACTATTTCTGCTAGGTGTTTGGGGCTTCCAATTGCACTAATTGTAAAAGGTGGTGCAATTCGAGTAGTGTTAATTAGAATAACATTTCCAACACAGCGTATTTCTGAATTGGTAATGAGTCTTTGTCCGTTCACTGAAATTGCCTCTGCGTTGCCTACTTTGAGTTCACTAACAATACTAAGAATGTGTGCATAATGAATTATATATTTATTAGGATCATCTTGTGGATTATTTTTTAGTCCATCACTATTATCATCGATGGTAATAACTATTCCTTTACCTATTACAGAAGTAAGCCCTGCTATTATTCTAGCATCTTTTAATTGGCCTTGCAGTTCTGGAAGATTACCGGGTAAAGGACGGTTTTCTAAATTGCTGAGATCATTGCGGATTTGTTCAATTATATTTTCTTGGTTCTTGATCTCTTCTTCTAAATCATTAATAAGCATAACTAGGTTAGTATTCTTTTGGCTTAAAGGATTTGTATTATTGTTATTCGCCTGGACCTTTAGTTGAAAAGATAAAAAGAATCCGGAGATAATACAAACAATAGTAATTGGAACAAGCCATTTACGTGACATCTTCCCGAAGACCTCCTTCACCTTATCAATTCATTATATCATATTGTACAATTATGATATTAAAAGTACTGTTTGCTGTATTATACTATATAATTAATATTGTTACATAAAGTAAAATTTCATTAAATGGGAAATATAAACAGTAACTTTAAACAGGGAAATGATACCATAAAATAGAAGATAATACGAGTATAATTATATACATATCTGAAAAAAGGAATATGCTGAATAATTGTCGAAATGAATTTAGGTTAACTGTAAAGTGAAGGGGTGCAGCTTTTGTTGGGAGAAGAATTCAATGCATTTAATGTAATAAGTGTGATAGATATACTGCTTGTTGCCTATGTAATCTACAAGGCCATGATGATTATAAAAGGGACCCGGGCGGTACAGCTAATTAAAGGATTAGCTGTATTGATTTTGGTTTCTTTGATTAGTAATTGGATGGGTCTTAAAACAATAGCTTGGATTTTGGCAATTTTGCAATCGGTATTGGTCGTTGCATTACCGGTTGTTTTTCAGCCAGAACTACGGCGTGCCCTGGAACGCTTGGGCAGAGGTAAATTTTTTGCCAAGCCGATGGTTATGTTAAATAGGGAAGCGTTAGAGAATCTGGTAAATGAGGTTATTCGAGCTATCAGAATAATTTCTAAAAATAGTTTAGGAGCATTAATTATCCTGGAGCGGGAGATAGGCGTTAATGATTTCATTGAGACAGGCATTAAAATTGATGGATTAGTTTCAGCAGAGTTTTTAGTTAACATATTTATTCCGAAAAGTCCTCTTCATGACGGAGCAGTTATTATACGTGGAGATCGTATAATTGCGGCAAGTTGTTTTTTGCCACTTTCTGAAAACCCTAATTTAAGTAAGGAATTAGGTACTAGGCATCGTGCGGCCTTAGGTTTGACAGAACAGTCCGATGCTATTGCTATTATAATATCTGAGGAGACCGGCGTTATTTCTGTGGCTGAAGAAGGAAGGCTTACCCGCTACCTAGATGAAGCAACTCTAAAAGAAATACTAAATAAACGTCTCCAGACAAAAGATACTTCGGGCATATCATTATTTAACTGGAGGTCATAACATGTATGAATTCCTAAAAAAGGATTGGATTTATAAAATTGCAGCTCTTTTATTGGCAATTCTCTTATGGTTTTATGTTGCAAATCTCCAGAATCCTACTATTGAGAAATCAATTAATGTATCAATTTCTTACAGTGGCTTGAAGGAAGGTTTGATGATCGGCGAGAAGCCTGAGAATATAGATGTTAAGCTTAAGGGAACACGCTCAGCATTAGCTCCACTGACAGAAAAGGATATCAAAGCATCAGTTGATCTCAGTGAGGCTAAGCTTGGGGAACATAATTTCCCGATTGATATTGTCATACCTACGGGTGTAGAGCTTATTCGGAATAATCTTGGATATGCTGTGGAACTGCAAATAGATGCTATCCTAATGCGACAACTTGCTATAGAGGTGCAGACTGAAAATTCAGTGGCTCCAGGTTATTCAAGCTATATACCGGAGATAAGTCCCTCGCGCGTTGTAGTTCGTGGTGCCCAACAACTACTGGATAGTCTGGAAACAGCCCAAATCACAATTGATTTAAATCAGGCTAAAGACAATTTAGTCTTAAATTCACCGGTAGTTCTTATTGATAAAGATGGTAATAAGGTATCAACGGAGTATTTAGAAGTAAGTCCGATAACAGTACAAGTTTCTGTTCCTGTAATCCAGAACATTCCCACTAAAACGGTTCCCATCAAGGCAGCGCTGGTAGGGAACCCGAAAGATAAGTGGCAGGTCTATAGAGTGGTACTTGAACCTGAAACCGTAAAAATTACTGGTTCTTATGAAAGATTAGAGAGTATTAATCATGTTATGACTCAACCTATAGATACAACAGGATTGCAGAATGACTTAGTAACCCAAGTTGGACTAATATCACCAGAAGGGATCAGTCTGTTGTATGAACCGGCAGTTAAAGTAGTGGTGCAAATAGAGGAAGCCCCTATAACCAAAACCTTTGAAGGAGTGATTATTGATCCTGTTAACAAGCCTGTCGGATCGACAATACAAATTAAACCTGAGGTAATAAATTTGACTGTGCAGGGAGCAAGACAAGAAATAGATGCTCTGGAGAAGAATCTTAAGGCATTAGTAGATTTAACGGATAAAAAATCGGGAACGCACCAGGTGGAAGTTAAGGTTGAGCTACCAAGCAACTTCCATGTTACTAAAGTTGAACCAAGCAAAGTTGAAGTAATAATAAGTGTCAATTCCGAAAAGGAAGGGAGCTATTAATATGGGCCGACTATTTGGAACGGATGGAATTAGAGGTTTGGCCAACAAGGAACTTACTCCTGAACTTGCCTTCAAGCTAGGACTTGCTGCTGGAAACCTCCTCAAAAAGACCGATTCCCGGTCCGTAGTGGTTGTGGGGAGGGACTCTCGTATTTCCGGCACTATGCTTGAGAGCGCATTAACAGCAGGAATTTGTTCGTCAGGAATAGACGTATTGGCAGCTGGGATTCTTCCGACTCCGGCAGTTGCATATCTTACACGAGAACTTGATGCGTGTGCAGGTGTTGTTATATCGGCCTCCCACAACCCCGCACCAGACAATGGTATTAAGTTTTTCAATAATCAAGGCTATAAGCTCGATGATACTCTTGAAGAGAAGATAGAAGAAATCATACAGGGTGATATGAAAGAAATACCTCGTCCAACCGGTAGTGAGCTTGGACGGGTTATACCTTTTGATGATGCTATGAAACGATATGTTGAATATCTTAAAAAGACTATTGAGACTAACCTTCAAGGGCTTCGGGTGGTCGTTGATTGTGCTAATGGTGCTGCCTATGAGGTGGCACCTAGGCTTTTGCGTGAGCTAGGAGTACAAGTTATCAGCCTGCATGATCAGCCGAATGGGCTTAACATTAATCATTGTTGCGGTTCCACTCATCCCGAATCTTTACAAGAAGCAGTTGTTAAATATAACGCACATTTAGGAATAGCTCATGATGGAGATGCTGACCGGCTTATAGCTGTTGATGAAAAAGGCAATATAGTTAATGGCGATCAAATAATGGTGATATGTGGGTTAGCACTTCAGTATAAGAAACAGTTAGAAGATAAGATAGTAGTAACAGTAATGAGTAATTTGGGTTTAAAACAAGCCTTTGCAGCTGCTGGAGTCACCATATTTGAAACAAAAGTTGGCGATAGGTACGTTCTTGAAAAAATGCTCGAAACAGGCGCAGTGCTTGGCGGTGAGCAATCCGGTCATATCATCTTTCTAAAACATGCTACCACTGGGGATGGAATTTTAACAGTACTGCAACTTCTACAGGTAGTTCAAGAAACAAAAAAACCCTTAAGTGAACTGGCCAATCAGATGCAGAATCTTCCCCAGGTGTTAGTTAATATTCGAGTGAAAGACAAATTTGGATGGGAAAACAACGAGAGAATAAGAAGTGCTATATTAAAAGGTGAAGAAAGCTTAGAAGGCAAGGGAAGACTATTCGTACGGGCCTCTGGCACTGAAGCGCTAATTCGGGTAATGGCAGAAGGCCCCGATAAAGCCGAACTGGAAAAGTTAGCAGAACAAGTTGCAGAGATTATCAGGCAGGAAATGACCTAAAGTACAGCACATTAAAAAAGTTGGTGGATTAATGGTTTATGTGGGTACCGATATAATTGAAATAGAACGCATTAGAAATGCTGTGAAAAGACATCCGGCTTTTTATGATAGAGTTTTGTCTAACCGAGAAAAGGAGTACTATATGGTTAAGAAGGACCCTTTCCCTTTTTTGGCCGGGCGTTTTGCCGCTAAGGAAGCTATTATAAAATGTCTTGGCTGCGGAATGCGTGGACTATCATGGCATGATATGGAAATTTTTCCTGATGAAATGGGCGCACCACAGGTCCTAGTTAATCAAGTTATGGAAAGGTTATTTGAACAAAAGGGTATAAGTACGATAAAAGTAAGTATATCTCACAGCCGCGACTATGCAGTGGCTGTAGCGATTGGAGAGTAGGTAGCAAAATGAGGCTTATCACCGGCAGCGAAATGAAAAAACTTGACAACTGGGCTATTCATGCTTATGGGGTACCCTCGTTACTTCTTATGGAGAATGCGGGAGGGGCGGTTGTAAAAAAAGCCGAGCAGGTTATGGGTACGTTATATGATCGTCAGGTTATCATTTTAGCTGGCAAAGGTAACAATGGTGGTGATGCTTTGGTTGTAGCTAGACGTCTGCATGAACTGAAGGCGGAAGTTAGGCTGTTTTTACTCTTTTCTCCTGAAAACTTAAGTGGGGACACTTTAGAAAACTGGCATATGGTTGAGAAATTGGGTTTGAAATGGCATATTTTAAGTGATGAAAACAGCTTTTATTTACTTAGACTGCGTCTGAATCAGTGTGATCTCGTAATTGATGGTATTTTTGGTACTGGTTTTCGAGGGAAAACACAAAAAAATGTATGTAGGGCTATACAAGCAATTAATGACAGTAAGGTCCCAGTTCTGGCTATTGACATCCCTTCGGGACTTGAAGCTGACACAGGCAGGATCGAGGAACACTGTATAAAAGCTGATTATACCGTAACTTTTGCTTGGGTAAAGCGGGGATTGGTTGTTTTCCCAGGAAAAGAATTTGTTGGTCAGCTGGAAGTAGCAAATATCTCCCTGCCCCAAGAGGCTATAAGAGAGTTAGAGAGAGAAGAATATTATGTGGATAAGGATTTTGCTTGCAAGGTTCTACCTCCGATAGATTGGCAGGGACACAAAAATAGTTTTGGTCATGTATTGGTTATAGCCGGGTCAGCCGGTATGACAGGAGCTTGTTATTTTACTTGTAAAGCGGCACTTCGCTCTGGGGCTGGACTAGTAACTGCTTGTCTGCCCAAGTCTTTAGCTGTTAATTTTGATATAGCTTTTCCTGAAGTTATTACCCGTGGAGTCGAAGAGACAGTCTTTAGCTCTTTGGATGCGATCGCATGGTTGGAAATAGAAGAGATGATGATAAATAAAAAATCTGTGGTTTTTGGACCAGGGCTTTCTGCGGAGGAGTCTATAAAAGATATTTTGCAGCAGCTTTTAGAGAACATCAAAGTACCTCTTGTTATAGATGCCGATGGTTTAAATGTTCTGGCACAGAATATAGATGTATTACAACATATTCAAACACCGGTTATTCTAACCCCACATCCAGGTGAAATGGCCAGGTTATTGGGGATATCTACTGAAGATGTTCAATCCGATCGTATAGGAACAGCACTTCAAGCAGCTGCTAAGTTGAATTCCATTGTGGTGTTAAAAGGAGCAGCAAGTATAACCGCGATACCGCAGGGAGTTGCCTATATTAATTCTACAGGCTGTCCGGCACTAGCTACAGCAGGTACTGGCGATATTTTGGCAGGGATAATCGGGAGCTTTTTAGCCCAAGGTATATGTCCTGTTGAGGCAGCTTATTTGGGGGTATATATTCATGGCTTAGCGGGTGATTTAGCAGCAGGTGAAAAGGGTATGCGTGGGGTTATGGCTAGAGATGTTCTGGATATGGTGCCGTACGCTCTAAAAGGTATTGAGTGAACCATGGGAGTCCTTAACTGGGGGGATTATCGATGCAGAGGCCTGTTTGGGTTGAAATAAGCTTAAAGAATATTAAACATAATTATACTGAGGTAAGGCGACTAGTTGGGGCAAACGTGCAAATTATGACGGTTGTTAAAGCTGATGCTTATGGACATGGTGCGGTTGAGGTAGCGAAAGCCCTTGCTGAGGCTGGTGCTGATCGTTTTGGTGTTGCTATTATGACGGAGGCCATACAGTTGCGTGAGGCGGGAATTGAACAACCCATACATATATTGGGTTGGACGCCAATTGATGAGTATCAACTAGCCTTAAAGCATAATATAATCCTTACCATATACTCCCGGGAGGAAGCCGAAGAGCTTTCGCGAATATGTGTAAAAGGCAAGAATGCTATAGGGCATATAAAAGTTGATACAGGAATGGGAAGGATTGGAGTAATACCGGATGAACAAGGGCTTCAAGACATTGCTAGGATTATTTCACTTCCTGGTGTGGAGATAGAAGGGATTTTCACCCATCTAGCTAAGGCGGATGAATTGGATAAGACATTCACAAATATGCAGTTAAACACTTTTAATGAATTTGTAGCCGAGATAGAAGAGAAGACGAAATTTAAGTTTAAAATAAAACATGCCGCCAATAGTGCGGCAGTGATTGATTGTCCCGAAGCCTATATGGACATGGTACGTCCAGGTATCATGCTGTATGGACTACAACCATCAGAAGAAGTAAACTTAAAGAAGGTTGATCTTTGTCAGGCTATAGCTTGGCGGGCTTTAATATCCCAAGTAAAAGAAGTACCCGCCAATGTACCTATTAGTTACGGAGGTATTTATACTACACCTGAGGATTCGGTAATTATCAGTTTGCCTTTAGGCTATGCAGATGGTTATTCTCGTCTATTATCCGGTCAGACAGAAGCTATCTGTTATGGACAAAGAATTCCACTCGTTGGCAGAATATGTATGGATCAAATGATGCTAAATGCTACAGCACTAAAAGCTCCTGTTAAACAAGGAGATACGGTAACCTTGGTTGGTGAAGAGGGTGATATTTTTATTTCCGTTGATGAATTAGCTCGGGTTTTGGGAAGCATAAACTATGAGATAGTTTGTATGATTTCTAATCGAGTTCCCAGAGTTTACTATTAATAAAACGATGTTATCTGATGAAGTTATATTGACTGTATATACTTCTTATATATATAATTAAGTAGTATTTCTATTTTAAGCATTAACATTAAAAGATCGTGCATAAGTTAATATACTGGGGTTTTTCTTTTTTATTTCTTGATAGGAGTGGATTAAGTGGCGGAAAGCAAACGCATCATAATTTCTTTACCGATATCGTTGTTAGAAGAGGTTAACGATATCATAAGTGTAGAGAATAAGAACCGGAGCGAAATAATCAGGGAAGCAATGCGCTTCTACCTGAAAGAAAAAAGAAAAAGCCGTTTAAGGGAAGAGATGCGTAAAGGGTATTTAGAAATGGCGAGCATCAATGAATTATTATGTCAAGAAGCTTTCGAATGCGAAGAGGAAGTACGAATTACTATTGAAAGCAAACTTGTGGAGTGTTGTTAATGGCGATTAAAAGAGGCGATATTTATTATGCTGATTTAAGCCCTGTAATTGGTTCGGAGCAGGGAGGTATACGCCCTGTTCTTGTGATCCAAAATGATATAGGCAATCAGTATAGTCCGACAACTATAGTACTAGCCATAACTAGTCAGGTGGCTAAAGCCAAACTGCCTACCCATATTGAACTATCTGGGGAGCTTTGTGGGCTTGAGAAGGATTCCCTACTACTTGCAGAACAGATACGAACTATTGATAAACGCCGACTAAAGGAAAAAGTATCTTCCTTGGATGAAGTAATGTTGAAAAAGGTAGATCAAGCCTTGGAAATTAGTTTGGGTTTAATTGAGTTATAGTACATATTTTTCTAAGGACGAGATTAGCTCGTTCTTTTTAGTCTATTAGATAGTATTTATCTAAAAACAATATCAACTTTGAAATACTAGCGAATAGAATAGTTGGGAAATACTATTTTTAGGAGTTGGTTTCATGGTTTGTCTGGTCGGTATAACCTGCGGTTGGCGGGAAAGTGAGGCAAAACACTTGCTTCATGAGGAATACGTGAGAGCCGTATATATTGCTGGAGGAATTCCGGTTTTAATACCTACTATGGAGCCGTCTCTTGTGGAGAACTATTATCAGCTATTTGATGGCTTAATATTTTCGGGTGGGGATGATATAGATCCTCATTACTTTGGAGAAGAACCACTGAGGGGATTGGGAGAGACCACTCCCCTACGTGATAGTTTTGAGTTAGCCCTGGCCAAATTAGCACTAGAGGGGAATAAACCTGTGTTGGGAATATGTCGGGGCATACAGGTACTTAATATTGCTGCCGAGGGTAGTGTTCACCAGGATTTGAACGATAAATCTAATCAGCAGCATCGTCAAAAAGCTCCCCGCTGGTATCCAACACATCATATAAAGGTTGATGGAGATAGCCGTTTATATCGAATACTTGGAACAAATACACTACGCGTAAATAGCTTTCATCACCAGGCCATAAACTTTGTTGGTAGCAAGCTGCGGGCAGTGTCCTGGAGCAGGGATGGTTTGGTTGAGGCTGTTGAAATAAGAGACACTTCTAGATTTTTTATTGGTGTACAATGGCACCCTGAGTGTTCTCATAGTAAAGATGAGTTTTCTATTAGACTATTCAATTCATTTATTGAAGAAGTGAGTAAGCTTAAAAAACTCAATCTTTAGCCACTAGAAAGCAGGGATATTAAAATGGAATCAGTAAAGTTGGTGGAAGTAACTAGGGGAGAAACTGTAGAAAGCTTGCATCGGGGAGTAATTGTTGTAATAGATTCACACGGTAAAAAAATAGCCTCAGCGGGAGATAGTACCTATTATACCTTTATCCGTTCTGCGGCTAAACCTATACAGGCTTTGCCAGTCCTAGAGAAAGGAGCGGCAGAGCATTTTGGCTTTTCTGTTGAGGAAATAGCTTTAATCATGTCTTCTCACAGTGGGGAACAAGGACATGTCCATATCGGTCTGCAGCTAATGGAAAAAATAGGTCTTGAAGCTAAATATCTGCAGTGCGGAACCCATCCGCCATTACATAAGGCTACTGCAAAGGAGCTTGCTACTAGAGGACAAGCTCCCAGTGTTTTTCATTGTACATGTTCGGGTAAGCACGCGGGGATGCTTGCTTTAGCCAAGTATTTAAAGTTGTCTTTGGATGATTATTTTCAATTAAAACACCAAGTACAGCAGATGATGCTTAATACGATAGCTGAACTAGCTGATTTAAATATAGCGTCAATTGAGGTTGGGACTGATGGATGCGGAGTCCCGGTTTTTGCTATGCCAGTAGAAAGAATGGCCTATATTTATGCTCGCTGGGCTAATCCTTCAGACTTAAGTGTCGAAAGAATAAAGGCCTGCAACATTCTTCAGGAAGCAATAACTACTTATCCTGAAGTAGTGGCAGGTACTGGTCGTTTAGCCAGTGATTTAATGAAGGTTACTGATAAAAAACTATTGGCAAAGGATGGGAATGAGGGTATATTTTGTATAGGTCTTCCCTCGAAGGGCTGGGGGATTGCTATTAAGATAGAAGATGGCAATACTCGAGCTGTAGGACCTGTAGTGATAGAGACCTTACGACAGTTGGGAATTCTTACAGAAGATGAGTATAAAAAGCTTTCCTCTTACTCTAGAATAGAATTAAAAAACTATCGTGGAGAGTTGATAGGGGAAGCTAGACCAGTGTTTAAGCTTAATTTCAAGGAGGAAGAGAAGCAGAAATGGATTTTACAAAAATACTCAGCCAGGAGCTGAAATGGTCTTACAAAGGAACTGAGCAGGCGGTGAAACTGTTAGAGGAAGGGAATACCATCCCTTTTATTGCTCGTTATCGCAAAGAAGCCACCGGGGAAATGGATGAAGAAACATTACGGAGATTGGCAGAGAGGTTTGAATACCTAAAGAACATGGCTAAGCGTAAAGAAGAGGTACTTCGCTTAATCAATGAACAAGAAAAATTAACACCAGAGCTTGAGGAGAGTATAAAAAAGGCTGTTACTTTACAGAAGTTAGAAGATTTATATCGACCCTACCGACAAAAAAAGCGGACTCGGGCAGGGATTGCCAGGCAGCAGGGTTTGGAACCGTTAGCTCAAGTTCTGTTAGATCAAGCTCTACTCGCAGGAGACTTATTGCTAATCGCCGGAGAATATATAAATGCCGACACTGGAGTTGAGTCAGCTGAGGCTGCTCTATCGGGAGCTTGTGATATCGTTGCTGAACAGGTAGCAGATGATGCGGATATTCGCAATCTTGTGAGAAAGGTGTACTATAGCAAAGGTCAATTAGTGGTAAAAGGTGAGAGTAAAGAGTCTACACCGTATGAGATGTATTATGAATATAAAGAATTTGTACGTACTTTACCACCGCACCGTACCTTAGCGGTCAACCGAGGGGAAAAGGAAGGCATATTACAGGTGAAAATTAGTGTACCCACTGAGGAAATCATTGCTGAAATAGGAAAGCGAATGATTACGAATCCTAAGGCTCTCGGTCTCAAGTATATTGAACATGCTATTACTGATGGCTGTCAACGCTTGCTTCTCCCCAGCTTAGAAAGGGAAGTCCGTAGCAGTTTAACTCAAACTGCCGAACTGCAGGCTACAAAGGTGTTTTCTAATAACTTGAGAAACCTTCTATTGCAACCCCCTGTTAGGGAGCAGATTGTATTAGGTATAGACCCGGGTTTCCGAAGCGGATGCAAGCTAGCAGTGGTGGATGATACAGGAAAAGTCTTAGATATAGGAGTAATATTTCCTCACAAACCGCAACAAAAAAGTGCTGAGTCAATCAAAACTATACAAAAGATAGCAGAAAAATGGGATTTGACGGCAGTCGCTATTGGAAACGGCACAGCATCACGTGAAACAGAGTCTTTTATCAGTCAGTTGATAGGGGAAGGCATCTTACCTGTAAAATTTACAATAGTCAGTGAAGCGGGAGCTTCGGTTTATTCAGCTTCACCTTTGGCTGCTAGGGAATTCCCAGACATGGATCTTACTTATCGCAGTGCGGTCTCTATTGCCCGGCGCTTGCAGGACCCATTGGCAGAGCTTGTCAAAATTGATCCTAAATCAATTGGAGTTGGTCAATACCAGCATGATGTAAATGCTCGGGAGCTAAACCAAGCGCTGGGAGCAGTAGTTGAATCTTGCGTTAATACCGTAGGAGTAGAAATTAATACTGCTTCTCCTGCTTTGCTACAGCATGTAGCTGGATTAAACTCTGCAGTAGCAGAGGCTATATTTACTGTAAGGGAAGAAAAGGGAAGGTTTAAAGAGCGCAAAGAACTTCTAAAAGTACCGCGATTAGGAGCGCGTACCTTCCAGCAGTGTGCTGGGTTTATTCGCATAGCCGGAGGTCTTAATCCCTTCGAAAACACCCCCGTACATCCGGAATCCTATGAGATCGCTTGCTCTATACTAGAAAAAATTGGTTTTGGAGTTGAGGATCTATCTATAAAAGGAGCACAGATTAGGCTGGCCCTTGAGAAGATAGAAATAACTTCATTAGCCAAAGAGGTTCAGGCAGGGGTTCCTACTGTTCGAGATATTGTAGAAGCTTTAAAAAGGCCGGGACGTGATCCGCGAGAGGATTTACCACCGGTATTGTTTAGACAGGATGTACTATCTTTAGACGATCTCCATGAAGGAATGGTCTTACAAGGAACAGTTCGGAATGTCGTAGATTTTGGAGCTTTTGTGGATATTGGTGTAAAGCAGGACGGGCTAGTTCACTTGTCACAGTTGAGCGACAGGTTTATCAAACATCCCATGGAAGCAGTAGCGCTTGGCGATACGGTGAAAGTGTCCGTACTAAGCGTAGATAAGGTGCGGGGCAGGATTAGCCTGACAATGAAGGGAATAGAATAAGGAGAAGAAAAGTATGAATACTAAAGCAATAATTAATGCTAGGATATACACGATGTCTAAAGAAACGCTAGAAAATGCTTCGCTTCTATGGCAAGAAGAGAAGATACTAGCAGTAGGGGAACATCTTAATCTCCCTGATAACACTGAGATAACTGATCTACAAGGAAAAACTGTTGTACCGGGGTTTATCGATGCACATACTCATCTGGGAATTCTCGAAGAAATCTATCAGATTGAAGGTGATGACCTAAATGAAGATACTGATCCGGTGACCCCCCAGATGCGTGCCCTAGATGCAGTAAATCCTTATGATCTAGCTTTTCATGATGCGGTACAGGGTGGGATTACGACGGTAATGACGGGGCCTGGTAGTAGTAATGTGATTGCCGGAACGTCATTGGTTATGAAAACAGCAGGTAAAGACCTCAGGAAAATGGTTTTGGTAGCGCAGGCAGGATTGAAAGTGGCTTTTGGCGAAAATCCTAAAAGGACATACTATGAACAAAAGAAAACTCCGG
>PHAD01000164.1 GCA_002841595.1 Firmicutes bacterium HGW-Firmicutes-12 | reverse complement strand
GAGCTTGCCCTATAATGTCTTGGCCTGCTAAAACCAGTGGGATCGTTTGTTCTTGTATGGGTGTCATCTCTTCAAAGCCCATTTCTATCGTAGCCTTGATTATATGAGGACTTAGCCCCATATCGTTAAAAGTTGGCATTTTAATAAATCTCCTCTAACAATTTTAATATTATTCTTTGTCTTTTTAACTCTTTTTATTTATCCGATAGCTAAACGCCGCTATACTCTCTAAGCGGCCCTAAGTTAGCTTTGCACACAGTAACTACTAACGAACAAGTTCGTAAGTGTTTCTATCGTGGAATGGATCAACTAACATTCATGCTAGTTCTACTTGGCGATTAAATTGAGCCTAGTAGACACTGTACATCTATGGAGTAGATGATCCTATCTTACTCCATCTGAATGAAGTTTCGCTTTATCAGTAAGTAGTAAAGGGGCTCTTCCGTGAATCCGGAAAGCCCCTTCTCACATTTAGTTTTTGATATTACAGGAGTGTAACATTTGCAGCCTGTGGACCGCGATTACCTTCAACAACATCAAACATTACTTCTTGGCCTTCTTCTAATTTCTTAAAGCCGTCACCTTGGATTGCTGAAAAGTGAACGAAAACATCTCCACCTTCATTACCTTCGATAAAACCAAAACCTTTTTCTGAATTAAACCATTTTACTTTTCCTTGCATTTAAATGACCTCCTAAAAATTTTTAATTGAATCAAAAAGCAGAATAACGTCAAACACCCTTCCATCCGCTCCTGATTAACCAGAGGCCTTAAGATTGTTGAGGTTGTTCACATCTTTTTAATACTCGATTTATAATATTACCATATTTAATGATTTTAATCAAACCATTTTTTTCCACATTCAAATAACTTACCTATTAAATTTAAACAGTTCCAATTCCGGCTTTCGATTCCCTAAGAATAACTCTCTTAGTAATTGCCCCCCAATTATTGTATATAGTATTCCATTAGCCCCATAACCCAAAGTAAAATAACAGTTTGGATGCCCCTGATACTCACCTATATATGGAAGGCCATCCTTTGTCTCACCAAATAAACCGTTAAATTTATATTCTATTTCTACGTCCTTTATTAGAGGAAATAAGGATCCTAGCTTTTGTTGTAGAGTTTCATACTTCATCGTGGATACTAGATTATCACCGGATAGATTGGACATGTTGCTATCCTCTCCACCTATTTTTTCATCTTCACCGCCTATTATTATTCTATCATCACCTGTGGTTCTTAAATATATATAGGGGTTATTGTAGTCCCTTATTAAGCATTTATTATACCAACCATCAAAGCTCTTGACAGGTTTAGTAACTATAGTGAAGGTTCTGGAGAAATTTATAATTTTTTCTTTGATTTGCCTTCTAGCTTCATACCCAGTTGCAATTACTACTTTTTTAGCAGTTATCTTAAAATCATTGTTTGTTACAAGACTAACATTATTATCATGGGGATAAATATTTGATATCTCGGTATTCTCAAATACTTTCAGTCCATTTTCTACTGCCTTAGAGATAAGAAGACGATTAAATCTATATGGATTAATCTGTGCCGCCCCAGCGTTCGAGTAGATACCGCCCTCAACATTGAACGAAAATCGTTCCTTAGCGCTTTCCTTATCTAAGAATTCAACTGCAAAACCGTGCTCTTTTCTAGCCTCGCATTCCTTTCTCATGAAAGAAATCTCTGAACTATTAGCCGTATAATAAAAGCATTCTTTTAATGAGAAATCACAATCAAACTGTTCTTCCTTAACAATTCTTTCTATTTCATATACAGCATTTTCACAAAGTTTAAAGCACTTTACGGCATTATCTACTCCCTTCATACCGATTAGTCCTAATAAATCAGTATCAATTTCATATTGTAATATTGAAGTAGAAGCCCTTGTGCTACCATATCCAATTATATTTTTATCAACTAAAACTGTATTGATTCCTGCCTTAGTGTAGTAATAGGCTGTTATTGCCCCGGATATTCCCCCGCCAATAATTAATGCATCGCATTCCACATGGTCACTTAAATATGTATACTTATTTGGTATTTTATCTATGCTTGTCCATAACATATTTCCTGCTACAAGCTTCAAATCATCTCTCCCCTAATTGAGCCTTTATTTATTATGTATTATTCTTTCTTTATGAGAATTATATACTCTCTATAACCACTGCCTGATATTCGGGAATCCATAGCACCTGAAACCCCATCCTTTCAGCAAGAAATCTCAGACCCACCAGGCTTCGACCTTGGTGTATTGTTAGGGGATCTACTCCGTATTTGAAGATTCTTCGACAATTCTCATTGGCAATGAGAATTTCACGTCCGGACTCTCGCCAGGTAACCTCAGCCCCCCATGCTTCTAACACCGCCCGCAACGGTACTATTACTTTGTTATTTTCTATATAAGGCTCTACATCAGAAAACTCAATCCTCTTTTTATTAAACCAGACCTGAATTACATCCTCCGGCATGGTAAATGTAATCCCAGCTAAGACACTTTCATCCGTTTCCAGGTTATTTATTTCTTCTATACTTATATTTAGTTTTCTAATCGTATTGTTAAACATCTCGGATATATAAAGCACGCCATTGTTATAGCTTAAATCTAGCGGAGCATTGAGGCTAGCTATGCTAATAGGGCCATCCTTTTCCCCCGGTGTTCCAATCCCGGCTACTGTCACAACCCGTCCGTCCTTTAAAATCCCCCTGATTCTATGGTTCCATGTATCAGCTATCAACAAGGTTCCATCTTGAAGAACTATCATACCTTTAGGGAAGTTGAACCTCGCCAAAAGTGCCATACCGTCTGCATATCCTCCCTGAATATATGTTGTTTGAGATAAGCGCGTTTCGCGTTTTCCCGCAATGGTGGTTGCCTTGCCACTGTCAGTTCTTCTAATCAATTGATTACCACTATCCAAGACAATTATACCTGTACCATCCCCCGACTCTTCCACAACAACATCAGCCGGTTCATTAAACTCACGAGCTACGGTTGTAACTTCACCCAGGGGGGTCACTTTTCTAATAGCATTATTTCCAGTATCAGCAACATAGAGATTACCCTTTTTATCTAAATCTAAACCAGTAGGACTGTTAAACTGTGCATTTTTGCCTATCTCGTCTTTATATCCTGCCTTGCCACTGCCTGCAAGAGTTGAAACCATACCCTCGCTAATCTTTCGAATAACATGGTTTTGCGTATCACTGACGTAAATATTACCCGCCTCATCTATGACAACATCTCGAGGCTTATTAAACATGGCCTGTTCAACAGTCCCATCCACGTAAAACAAAAGTGTCTCTTTGCTCATAACAACCCGCCAGTGTCTCCACTTTGTTTCCTTTTACAATCTTAATCTTGTGGTTATCCGTATCTACCAAGACAAGATTACCTAGCCCATCAATAGCTATCCCCCAAGGACAATTAAACTCTGCGCTGAGGAGCTCTCCATCCTGGTCTCCACCATCACCTATGCCGGCATAATGTGTTATATCACCTGAAGAAGCAGTACAAATACCAGGTACTAGCAATCCCCACAATATCATCAATATAACTGCTTTTTTATACTTCTTAATATTTCTAACCATGTTTCCTCCGACCAATAGATTATTTCTAATTTCTTGTATCCAATATCCTATTTCTCGACTCCGGTACCCTAATGTTTTCGGTAGGACTCGTAACTACTTCGCTATCCCGGTCTGAGCCAGTATCCATTTGACCCTCTTGCGATATTTCTTCAGTGTCCGAGTTTTCTATCTCTTCTAAAACAAAAGTGTCTAACTGGGTATCATCCGGTATCCTAATGTATTCGGTAGGATTCGTAAACACTTCGCTATCTCGGTCTGCAACAGTAACCATCTGACCCTCTTGGAGAAATATTTCATGTGTTTTTTGGGTAACCTGGCCATTTGATCCTAAAACCGGCAGTGAAGTAGCGACTGAAATCCTGCCTTCCAAAACATAAGCCGTGGTAGTCCCATCTCCAGCTGTTTCGGCAAAAAACTTGGTACCCCGAACCCCCATAACTACGGTAGGACTTTTTATCTCAAACTTGGAGTCTGTATTCAAAAGCTTCTTAACAGCTGCTAATACCTTTCCGCACTTGAGATAAAATGAAGATATTATTCCCTTACCATCTTTAGTCTTACTAAGTTGACTTATGGTTATCTGTGTATTCTCTCCTACTTTAAGAGAGGAATTATCCTCCATCTTGATTACCAGCTGAGCTTTATTACCTGTAATAACTGTATCACCCTCAGTGAGACTCATCCCTTTAAAAGCGACGATATTCTTCTCTCCGCCTGATTTTTTTATTTCTACGCTACCATCAAGTGAACTAATCTCCGCAGCTCGAAAACTATCCTGAGCTAAGCTATTAGTGGCCAACATTCCCACCAGAAATAACATTACAAGAAATACTGCAATTATTCTTTTTCTTTCTCTTCCCATCCACTCACTCCCTTACCAATCCCATCAGTTTATATACGGGAACGCTTCTGGCCTTCCCTTTCAAGGATAAATCTCCATAGAATTCCGTCCTAACCCTCTCTTTAACCTCATTACAACTTGCTTTGCTAAGTAGTATTTCTCCAGATCCTGCATAGCTTTCCAAGCGTGCTGCAGTATTAACTGTATCCCCTATTGCAGTGTAATCCATGCGAAATTCGGCTCCGATATTCCCTACTATTGCTTCTCCTGTATGTATCCCCATCCCAAACTGAATAATCTGGTCTGGTTGTGCTGTTTCACTTTTCAATATCTCCTGAGCGCTGCAGCTAATCTCCCAAGCCGCCTGAACTGCGCGCCAGACATGGTCTTCCAACACCTGTGGGGAATTAAAAACAGCCATGACAGCATCGCCGATAAACTTATCCAATGTTCCATCATATTTTAGAATAGTGCGGGTACATATATCTAAGTACCTGTTTAGAATACTTACTACATCCTCAGGAGAGTTTTTTTCTGCTAAACTTGTAAATCCCCGAATATCTATGAAGAGCACAGTTATTACCCGACGCTCGCCTCCAAGTTTTGGACCGTCGCCTTGGCATAAAAGCTTCTCTACCACCTGGGGAGCCACGTAACGACCAAATAAGGCCGTCACCCTACGTCTTTGTATGTTTTCTTCAAGATAACGATATACCAGGATAATCAAATATATTACTACAGCTAGAGTAGTAGGATAAACCAAGGGCAAGATTATTCCTTGGTTGTAAACTAGGTGGGCCGTTAAGAAATAGCTTAAAATCAATGCTGATATTATCACCAAAGAAACAAATGGCTTATATCGCTTAGATATAAAGAAGGATCCCGCTGCGAAACCAAATAAAATAAACAAAAGCCAAGGGGCTGCTATTTCTTCCTTGAAACTATTCCCTAATAAAGCAAGTAAAATATTAGCATGAATCTCTACTCCATACATAGGTGTCTGATAATCCAACGGAGTAGGATAATAGTCATTCAAGCCCGGAGCATAAGGTCCCACTAAGACTATCTTGTTTTCAAAATACTCTTTGGGAATACTTCCTGACAAGATATCATAATAGGAATGGTGTTCTACTTCACCGGGGCCACCTACAAAATCTAAATAAAACCTATTCCATTCATCAACAGGAACTCTAAAATCCGGTAGTATCCGTTTTTGGTTTTTTAGATATTCTTGATATATCAGCCATGGAAAAGACAATATAGTCTCCCCTTGATATTCAAAGGACAGCAGTCCCTTGCGGACTATCCCGTCAGTATCCGGAATAACGTTAATATGACCGGCTCTTGTACTTTTTTTAAAAATGTCCAGTGGTCCTACAACATCAAGTGCTTTTATATCTCCTAGTCCGGTTTTCCCAGGAAATATTCCATAAAGGGGAAGTACTACATTATCCGCATCCTCTAATACTTCTGTAAACGCAAAGTCCTGATTTGTATCGTTTACAGAAAGCTTGGTTATGTCTATACTTTTATGACTTTGTGTACTTTGTGTACTTTGTATGTCTTCGGAGATCAAAAAATCAAGGCCGATTACTGCTGCCCCGCCCTCCTTGAGCCTTTTAATCAGCTGTCCGTGAATTTCCCTTGACCAAGGCCAACGCCCCAAATGCATTAAACTATTCTCGTCTATTCCTACTATTACTACTCTTGTATCCACCCTGTTCTCCGACTCCAGGATAGTATCGCGGAACTTGTTTTCTAACCCCTCTAAACTATTAAAGAAGCTGATAACACAAAAGAGCAGGAGAATAATCAGAACTACATAACGGTCCTTTATTTTCAATATACAATCCTCCGTTATGTTGAAATTTGTTAAATCTAATACAACTATTTCTATAACATGCTATTTATTTCCTTCACAGGACCTAAATAAATAGTACAATAACAATAACAGGATTTCATCCAATAATGACGCTAAAGGAGATTCCCATGAGCCTATTCGATAATGTCTCTCTCTTTCAAGGCCTATCCCCACTTATCCTACAAAAAATAGAGCAAAGGGGCATTAAAAGGACCTATCCCAAAAAGAGTATTCCGTTTGTTGAAGGTCAGGGTTCTGATGGAATATATATTATCCTTTCTGGTCTAATCAAGGTAATGAAACTTCACGACGATGGACGCGAAAAAACTTTAGCTATTTTAGGACCTGGGGAAATATTGGGAGAAATGACCTTAACAGAAGAAACTTTGCGTTCTGCAACTGCTGAGGCCTTAGAACTTACCACGGTCCTAGCCATTAGTCGAGAAGACTTTCTCGGACTTTTGGCTGAAATGCCGGAATTATCTTACCGCATAATTAATCTGCTTTCTACCAGACTGCGTCAGACTAACCAACAAATTGAGGAACTCATCTTCCTAAATGCCCGCAGCCGAGTAATAAATAATCTCTTGAACTTAGTACACAAGCAAGGAATGCATAAGAATGGCTCCTTCTATCTGCCCATAAAGCTAACCCACTCAGAATTAGCCAAACTCATAGGCGTTTCCAGAGAAACTGTGACGAAAGTATTCGCAGAACTGCAAGACAATAATCTCATTTATTTAGATGGAAAAGAAATTCACATAACAAATTTAGAAGCATTACAAAAAGAAATAATCTAACCATATATATATTAAAAAGAGAGTGGTTTTCATTGAAAATGTGATGGGAATCACTCTCTTTTGTGGGCACGATCACAGAACTATAAGAATATCCGCGCTATACTTCTGTTAACAAATAGAATTTATAAAAAAACGGAGGTATATAACCATGAAAAAGCTTTTTTCATTTGTTCTGGCTATCTTTTTGGTACACTCTTTTTGCCTTGTTACAACTTTCAATACAAAGGCCCTAGCGGCCAATGCTAACCCTGAAGTAACCGTTTCAGCTCCTTCCAACCTAGAGGCGGTAGCCTCTGAAGTTCGCATTAAGCTAACCTGGAATCCTGTTCAAAATAGTCGCAGTACTGCCGGATATGCAATTTATAGAAGTACTAATCTTAATTCCCGTTTCCAAAGAATTGGTTCTACTAAAGACTCCACTTTTTCCGATACGACCGCTAAAAAGGGTGTTATGTACTACTATTATGTTAGAACATATGACATTGGTGGAAATCTTTCCATTCCCAGTAACATTGCGCGTGCTATTATTGGGCTTGAAGATATCTTAGGTAACGATGCTTCTAGGCGAGTTGAAGTTATAACCGAAATAGAAGACCAGCAGAAATCTCTCACTCCTCCGATAAAGGTACTTGCTGGAGCCCGTGAAAATACCATTAGGATTATTTGGTC
>PHAD01000163.1 GCA_002841595.1 Firmicutes bacterium HGW-Firmicutes-12 | reverse complement strand
CCATTATATCTGTTTTGCATGGGGGGTGACATTTTCCCTGATGAGTTATACCATGACATTATCACTGATCAACAACATTCCATATTTGTCTTATTGACAGTAGATATTAACTCTGATAGAATAACTCTTGCGCCATTTTTTAAGCTTAAAAACTCTCTTTTTCCAGTTAGTTCCCACCTACTGTTCCCCCCAAAATCCTGGGGTGATAAAACAGTCGGGAATCAAATAAATATGTGCCGCTGTGATGGAATTGGCAGACGTGCTTGACTCAAAATCAAGTGTCTTCGGACGTGCCGGTTCGACTCCGGCCAGCGGCACCAGCACACATTGGTCTATGAAATCGTGTCAGCGATTTTATAGACTTTATTTTTTGCTTTTCTGGCTACGTTCACAATTATTAAAAGCTTAAACAGCCGCTCATAACATTTGCAGAAGAAACCTTGGTGCTGTAATCCAGATGCGTATAAATATTGGCTGTCGTTGAATAATCGCTGTGTCCGAGCCATTCCTGTATCTTTTTCATACTTACCCCGTTAGCAAAAAGCAAACTTGCGCAGCTGTGTCTTAGGTCGTGATAGCGAATCTTCCTTAAATTATTATTAGTAAGTGCGGCACTATCTTGATTTGTGGTATTGGTTTACCCCTTGCTTACATGAATATTATTATGGGTAAAAATTTAGATTCGCTGGGCATTTCCAGCAAGAAATTAATACCCAGCGTTGTGCTAGGTATCGTCCTTGCAGCAGTCCAGTATTCTCAAACCTTAGCTAACGTAACGTTTCCAAGCCTACAAAATTTAGTCCCTTTAGTAACAATGGGGCTGGCCGTGGGCTTATTTGAAAACATTTTCTTCCGCGGCTGGATACAGCAGAGGTTTGAGGAGGTCTTTGGCCTGCTGCCAAGCATTTTATTGGGATCAATATTCTACTCCTTATACCACATTAGTTATTTTATTCTGATCATATCTATTGTAATAGTGCTGATTACAGTCAAGTTTTAAAAGACAAAAGAGCTGAAAAGCAATTTCTAGCCGAGTAAAATTATCAAAAATGCAAAATATTGGTGAAGTCACAAACTTAAACATTCTTCCGTTAATAGATTATTACACTTCTAACGATAAACTAGTAGGAGAATCAGTAGTTTCGCACTCACATATCCATAGGCATATTAATCTGGCTCATGAACATCACAATAAACCTGATATACATCACGGACATCAACACGTTAACATTGCACTATTCAAGGGAGTGAATTTATATTATGAAGCGAGTAATATCCGGAGGTTTTATTTCCTCTATGCAGTGCTATTATTAATGCTGCAGGAATCTACTCATCAAGTCTTACCTCTTGGTCGGGAACATTAAAATTTTGGTATGCAATCTTCGGTGCCCAAAGATATGAGAATGAAGCAAATATGAGATAAAGATAGAACCTAAAAATACTTTGGCTATTTTGTCCATAGTAATTTTCTAGATTTTTCTAATATTAGTGAATACTTTGAAGAATTAAGATGTTTTATTCGCTATCCGGGCGTATATACGGATCAGGTACTAAACTGATGAATTTACGAAAATAACTGTTGATTTTAGGTTTCTTTAATTATCCCTATGAGTTTCGTAGGCTCATCTATACTACAAACATTGTAGAAGGATATCATCGTCAGCTGAGAAAAGTTACGAAGAATAAAAATGCCTGCTATACCCGGCAGAAGCCTTCCGGCTGCTCGGGTTACTCTCCAGTATTGCCCTATCCGTCCGGAAGGTAAGAGCCGTTCATAGTATTACCATATTGATGAGGAAATCCATTTACACAAAATAATCTGCATTCCTATAATTTGCATACCCTTTCGTTATTTTGAGACAGCATATTCACAAATCCCAACTATCATGTTCATATAATCAACCCTCAGCTAACAACGAATATATCAGTTTGGAAATTTTATCCAAAGATACCTGTTTTTCAACTGCTCCAATGTTAAAAGCAACCTTTGGCATCCCATATACAACAGAAGAGCTTTCGTCCTGCCCGATTGTCCTTGCGCCTTTTCTTCTCATTAAAAGCAGTCCCTTAGCGCCATCATATCCCATTCCTGTAAGTATGATGCCAATGGCTTGACTGCCAGCCTCTTTTGCTACAGATTCAAACAAAATATCAACAGAAGGACAGTGTCCATTCAGCTTATCACCTTTAAAGCACTCAACTCGATACTTATTACCAACTCTAATAATTCTCATGTGCTGGTCTCCAGGGGCTACCAGGACATGCCCCTGTTCGATATAATCACCTGTCCGGGCTTCCTTAACTTGAAGAGCAGTTGAAGTGTTAAGCCTTTCAGCAAACATACGAGAAAAATCGGGGGGTATATGCTGAACAATTACAATTCCAGGTATACTCTTGGGCAAATGTTTCAGCACATTATAAATAGCTTCGGTCCCTCCCGTAGAAGCTCCAACCGCTATTATCTTGTTAATATAAGCATTTATATTGCTAATTATTTTATTGGAGGAACCTACCGTATTCCAATGAAGCACATTAGCCGTAGAAGCTATCTTTACTTTCACTATCATCTCATTGATAAAGTTCTCAACGTTTTTTACCGACCTTACATCAGGCTTGGTCACAAAATCAATTGCGCCTGCATTCATAGCATCGAAAACCGCACTATTCACTGTGCTCACCACAATAACAGGCAAGGGATACTGTGGCATTAGTCTCCTTATGAACTCAATTCCGTTCATTCTGGGCATCTCTACATCGCAGGTCATAACGTCAGGCTCAAATTGTATAATCTTATCCCTCGCATCAAAGGGATCAGTAGCCGTAGCCACAACCTCAATATTCGGATCGGAGGAAATTCCTCTCGATAGTACTTCCCTGAACACTATACTGTCATCCACTACCAATACTCTTATCCTTTTCCCGAGTTGCACTGTATCACCCCTTTATTCCTTCCGGTAAATTGCAGGCATAATATATTTGTACTTTGTCTCTTCTCGGTTAAGAGATTCTGAGTGTCCAATAAATAAATAGCCACCGTATTCAGTCATATCATAGAACTTGTTAATCAGTTCCCATTTTGTTTTATTGTCAAAATATATCATCACATTCCTGCAGAATATCACATGAAATTTCTTTTTAAACGGAAAGGTCTGCTCCATAAGATTAAATTTCCTATATATAACTTCATTCCTTATCTTGTCAATAAGGACAGCTTTTGCGTTGTCAACTTTCTTAATATAATTCAGTTTCCACTGAGAAGGAAGTACAGCTATCTTCTCAGTGCTATATACACCTTTTGCCGCCTCTGCAAGCACTTTGCTTGAAATATCAGTAGCCAGCACTTTCGTATCCCACAACATTTTTTCTTTTCCAAAGAATTCATCGATAATCATTGCCAGAGTATATGGTTCTTCTCCAGATGAGCACCCCGCACTCCAAATTCTTAAATCCTTGTCCTTTGCTATGCTATTGAAATATGGAAGCACTTTATCCCTGAAGTAAAAAAAGTGTTCAGTCTCCCTCATGAAGAAAGTGTGATTAGTAGTTATCTTGTCAATCAGTGTAACTACAGCATCTCCGGTCTTATCAGAAACAATATAGTTGTAATACTCAGAGAAGTTTTTAAAGTTTCTATTTGCTAATACATTGTGAAGCCTGCCAGTTACAAGTGTTTGCTTTTCTTCTTTAAGATATATTCCGTAATTTGCTTTTATATAATCCGCTAATTGCCTGAACTCTTTTTCCGTAATTGTTACCATATTCTCACCTGCCTTTTAATAGGGGGAGAGAGTGTTTAAGCTCTCTCCCCCTCCTTTAATCCTTATTATTTTATCCTATCAATTAATACTTTCCGAATTCCTGGTCACTCAATGCGATTTTTTTTTGGCTGTATGCCGCTGATTCTGCATGAGCCTCATATTTGGATTCAGTCTTTTTCTTATCGCCTGATACGATTATCTCGGAACCAGTTACATCTTCTTCACGAGTATCACTCATTGCAGCAGTTTTTTTCTTATCGTTCATACGTTCCAACATACGGAGTATCTCTGGGTTAATATCTTCAAAGTTTCTGTAGGAAGAATCAGAACGGCGAGCTTTTCTCAACTTGAACTTTGCAACCTGCTCTTTTAAGAGTTCAGCCTGACTTGCAAGCTCTTCACTTGCAGCCGCACTTTCTTCGGAGGTAGCAGAATTGGTCTGAACAACCTGTGATACCTGCATGATTCCTTGGTTGACCTGTCCAATACCTGTGGCCTGCTCATTGGATGCTATCGCTATATCGCCAACAAGCGCTGCAGCTTTTGCAATACCTTCAACAATTTCATTTAGTGCATTAGCAGTTTCATTGGCAATCCGGGTGCCACCCTCCGCCTTCTTGATTGAACCTTCAATCATCTCGGTTGTCTCTTTTGCAGCATTTGCCGAACGTGCAGCAAGGTTTCTTACTTCCTCTGCGACTACTGCAAAACCTTTACCATGCTGTCCTGCCCTAGCCGCCTCTACTGCAGCATTCAATGCAAGGATATTAGTCTG
>PHAD01000012.1 GCA_002841595.1 Firmicutes bacterium HGW-Firmicutes-12 | reverse complement strand
TCAGGTTATTTGATGTTACTAATAATTATTCCTATATTGGGGAGACAATTACTGTACAAGATGGTGATGATGACCCCATAGATAGTTTTCGTTGGACTAATGAAACCGGTGAAGAGATTGTGGTAGCGATTTCTGTTTATAAGAATATAGGTGTGGATAAAACACTGGAAATTTACCTAGACCCGGAAAATGGAGCTTCTGTTTCTAGTATTAATACAACATCTGCAGATTCGATCTTTGGACATCCGGCTGTTGAAGGTGTAATAGCTGTAGGGGCAATTAATTCTACTGATATCAATCAGGACGAAATAGCAAACTATTCCTCTTGGGGACCGGTAACACTCCTAAGTGGCCAACGAGCAAAGCCTGACATCTGCGGAATCGATGCAGTGACAGTATCAGGCGCAGGAGGATTTCCTAATCCATTTTACGGTACCAGTGCGGCAGCTCCACATATTGCTGCCATTGCAGGGCTTTTGAAGGGGCTCTGTCCCGCTAAGAGCGCTTCGGAAATAAAGAGCATGCTGACCGGTTCTGCAGTGGATTTAGGCAGTGCGGGGTTTGATTATGTTTATGGATATGGAAGAGCCGACGCTTTACATGCTTTTAACGGTAACGATATAACACCGCCAACCGTATCGGTAAATGCAATAACCATGACAAATGGGTTGGCCGATAGCGTTGCAGTTACGAGTAGTGAATTAGGTCGTGTGTATATAGTTGAACAGAATCAGCCGCAGGCTACTGTGGTTGATTTGGAATTTGCCGTAGAGCAAAACAATTTTGGAAATTATAGTTATATGCAGCACCCAGGTACACCTGTAAATGTATCAACTTCAGGTTTGATACCCGGTATCTACAAGGCATATGCAGTAGATGGTGCTAATAATATGTCTGCCGTAAGTGCAAATAGTATAACAATTTCCCCTCTAGCTAATAAAAATACATCAATAGTAGATTTTGATAAATACAGTGCTAGAATAAATGATGATAGCATGACAGTAACAGTGGACTTAAATGATACAGCCAATAATGCTGCTGGCTATAATTGGCTATATGTTGCCCATGAAGGGATTTTTAATTTTACCAACGCCTCATCTACTTGGATTGTTAATGCTGACCATAGATTGATGCAAACTGATATAGGAGGGCATGCCACATTTCAAGTATCATCGGCAACTGTGGGCACATTTAGAATAGCTTTCGGTTTGACTGATAAGATAGATGATTATCTTAATGTAACTGCATCAGCCATAGAAGCGGGCTTGATTACACAGAAAAACATCACCTTTACCGCACCTCCCAGTAACAATGCCTACTTGAACGGTATAACCTTGAGCGAAGGTACTCTAGAACCTGGGTTTTCTCAGGACTGTTTGAATTATGAAGTATATGCGAATAACAATATAAGCAGCATAGATATTACCTCGGCAACAAGTCATGCCGGAGCGACATTGACAATCGATGCGGTACCAGTAGCGAGCGGTGATCTGGTGACAGTCAATCTGGCTGTAGGTGAAAACACAATTGACATTATGGTGACAGCTGAAGATGGTGTTGCCACAAAGACCTATCAGGTTGTAATATATCGTTCTGGAGGGGAAGTCTCGGCTGCAAATTCCTCAGCAGAAATAAATGCACCCTTAACAAAAGGTGCTACTAGGAACATTACTGTTACCGTAAAAGATGTTGGAAACAACCTTATTTTCCTAACAGAAAAAACATTAAATATTGTCGTCACAGTTATTAACAACATCCTTGATACCACAGAGGTATATACTGTGCATGATGATGCAGCTGTTAATTCAGATAGGACTGTTCTAAAAACTGCAATTACCGATGTATATGGTAAAATGACTTTTCCTATGATAATTCCAGCTCAAGTCGATCTGAATGATGGGATAAATATCGCTGTTAAGACTGGGGCAAATGAGCTTATTGGTGAGTTCTCTTATATCAATACACCTTCTAGCAATGCGGATCTTAGTAGTTTAACTATCAGCTCAGGTAGCCTCTCTCCGATTTTTCAATCAGGGACCTTAGCCTATGCTGTATCGGTAGCCAATAGTGTCAGCAGTTTAACGGTTACTCCTACCAAAGCAGATGCCAATGCCTCGTATGTTATCAAGAAGAATGGGGCTTCTGAAGGGGTTACTGATAATACTGTGTCTCTAGATGTTGGTAATAATGTAATTAGTATTATAGTAACCGCTCAAGATGGTATAACCACCAAGGAGTACACTATAACTGTTACCCGGGCTCAAGCTGATACCGGTGGAGGAGGAAGCAGTGGTGGTGGTGGAGCACCACCGGCACAACCCCCCGTACAAACACAACCATCAAAACTTGAGAAGGTATATCCGGGAATTGGCAATCCTGTTACAGCTGATGACAAAAAGATAAACGAATCCCTGCAGACAACAGGCTCAGCAAAGGTAGATGTTACAGGCAGCAGTGACAACTCAGCAAATATATCTGGATCAGTCGTTAGTCAGTTGATGAGCTTAAATAAGCCCATTATTGTAGCCAATGAGGGTGTTCAGGTAAATATAGCTACCTCGAATTTGAGTGTATCAGGTGAAAACTCAACTGTAAGAATTGGAGTTAATCCTTTGACAGAAGAAGGAAGAGATCGAATTTTAGAAAGCTCCGAATGGGGCCAAAGCACAGGCATATTTGTCATTGGAGGACAGATATTTGATCTATCGGCCCAAATAGATACAACGGAAAATGGTACTATCGATACGCAAAAGATTGAGAATTTTACTGAACCGGTAGGCGTTACACTCGATCTTTCTGGTCTTAATCTTACTGAAGGCATGATTAATGAACTATGCGGCGTTAGACTGGAAAAAGACGCTCAGGGGAATACGGTATTTGTAAGATTAGGAGGGTTCTATAATCCGGCTAATAAGACCTTTACCTTTTATACGGAGAGGTTTAGTCTGTATTCCATTATGTGGACGCCAAAAATCAAAACTATGAGCTTTTTTGTAGGTGCTGATGTGGTAAGGATAAACCAAAATTATAAGAAGATAGATGTTCCGCCCAGAATAATCGGTAACCGTACAATGGTACCTTTGCGTTTCATTGGTGAGGCTCTGGGAGCTCAGCTGGATTGGGACGAAAAAACACGGACAGTAACCTACACGCTGGGGAATAGAGGACTCAAAATGACTGTTGACGTGAAGCTGCCGGGTCAAGATATGCCTCCCATAATTATCAACGGCAGGACCATGGTTCCTTTAAGATATGTCTCTGAATATCTTGGAGCAAAAGTAACATGGTTCCCATCCAATAAGATGGTAACGGTTGTAAAATAAACTCATGCGTTTTAATTTAACCTGTCGTTTCTTTAACTTACTATTATTCTTAATGTTTTGATGAGGTTAAGTTGGACCCTTTATGACTTGAATCTAGGATGTTGGTAGTAAGACATTTTTGCAAATGGTAAAATAAACAAATCCACCAATATCTATTCCTATGATAAATGTCCTGAAATTTTTGAACCAGAAAAAAACAGTTAATATAATGCTAATTATTGGAATTGCGAAAAAAAGACATTTTACGACAAAAGTATAGTATTTTCAACAAAGGATAATTAGATAATTTATAGAAATTCACCATAAGAAGGGGGTATTAATATGGTAGAAATAGAAGAGAAAAAACAAAAACAAGTTCAAATAACTGCAGATGAAGTTACAATACAAACTCTTTTCTCAGATATGGTACAAATAGAAGCAAATGCTGACAATGTAATTATTAATTATTTACAAAAATCACCAGGTGAGACTGAGGAAATTATACAAGCTAAACTATTTTCAAGAATAGCATTAACATGGACCCACTTTTGTAAAGTCGTAGATATTATGAATAAAGTTTTAGAAGATAACAAAGAACGTGCTCATGAGAACTTTACTAATTGTCTGAATATTAAAAAATGAGTAATATTTAATTAGGTAGGGTATAATATATGAATAAGTTTACTTGGACAACAACAAGTCCAATAACAGATAATGTCGTTGTTCTAAAAGAAAGTACATTTCATAAACATCTAATAGATGATCATGGAGAAAAAGAGAGAGTATATCTTGAAAAAGTTGTTAATATTGTTAGAGACACAATATCATCTCCTTGGTACATATATTATGATAGAAACTATGAAGAAAATAAGAGACTGTTGTATATGGATATAATATCTTTAGAAGAAATGGATCATATGCAGGCTTTAGTAGTTTGTATTGAAACAGACAGAGATCCACAAGAAGTTGTTACGTGGACAATTAAAAGGAGTCTTAAACAGGAAAGGGGGAAAATTATTTATGACTCAAAAAAACATAAATAATAAACAAGTGAAGTATGATGCAGATCATGATGTACTTCATATATTCCTATCCTCTTTTGCTCCCGCTTTTGATGATGAAGATTACCCTGGAATAGTAATTAAACGTGCAGTTGATGATGAGAGGATAACAGGAATAGTAATAATGGATTATAAAAAAAGAGACATAAAGGAACTAAGTTATATATTACCTCGTTACAATTTTAAAATGTTGAATGTTTGAGGAGGCTTTAGGCCTCTTTTTTTATTTCAAATTTAGCATAGAGACAATTGTAAAGAAATAAGGCACAATCAGACCTGTCTAAACTAACAAAAATAAAATCAACTGCTTTTTTAGCAAAAAATAAAAGCCTTGATATCAAGGCTTTTAATCATTTCTATCCTATGGAGCTGATGGGGGGATTTGAACCCCCGACCTGCTGATTACGAATTGGGCTCTAGGTTTTTTGTAGCTTTTTGCAAAATGGACTAGTCCTTGGTAATGATAAGTTTGTCCATTTATGCATGTTGCGATTTGAGGTAAATATTTGTCATTTCTTTTGTTTATAGTACCCAAATAGTACCCAATTTTATATAAGTACGGTCTTAGAGAAATGGGTAGTTTTTAACTTATACATTTATTATGTAGTTTCAAATAATAGCTAATAAGAAAACAATTAATTACGGTGGGAGGTTAAATTGTCGATTTGTTGAATAATAAATAGTAAATCTAACGTATGGAGTGCAAATTATGGTAACATTATACAATGTATATTGCGATGAGAGTTGTCATCTAGAGAATGATAATCAGATAGCAATGGTTTTAGGGGCAGTTTGGTGTCCTAAGGAACAAGTTTCAGAAATACATGAAAGAACAAAGCAGATTAAGCAAAGAAATGGTTTTCAAAATTCATTTGAAATCAAATGGACAAAAGTATCTCCTAGCCAGATACAGTTATATCTGGATGTGATAGATTATTTCTTTGATAATGAGAACCTTCATTTTCGTGGGCTTATAGTACCGGACAAATCTAAGCTAAATCATGAGTTATTTGGACAAACCCATGATGAGTGGTATTATAAAATGTATTTTGATTTACTTAAAGCTATCTTTAACCCAAAAGATAAGTATCATATATATCTGGATATTAAGGATACCAGAGGTGGAAATCGGATACATTTTTTACATAAAGTAATAAGCAATAACATGTATGATTTCTCCCAAAGTATTGTAGAAAAAGTACAGTTAATTAGGTCGGAAGAGTCACATATTCTTCAATTAACTGATTTACTAATTGGTGCTGTTTCTTATGTGAATAGAGGTCTTTATAGTAGCCCAGCAAAGCTTGAGATAATTAAGCGCATAAAGATTAGAACAGGATACTCATTAACTAAATCTACTTTACTTAGAGAAAATAAATTTAACTTGTTTAGGTGGAGCGCACAGGGGGAATAGAGTTATGGAGACAAGCTATGAATGGCTTCCTGAGCTAGAGCCATTTGAGAAATATGGCGGGAATTGGGATAAATATTTAACTATAATATACGAAATATTTAAAAATGATTTTATAATTAACAAAGTATGTTTTAACGGACAAAAAATCGGGATGAAACGTCATCCACTACTAAAAGATAAAGAATGTACTTTTTGGCATATAATTTCTGAAGGAAGTAACGAGGATCAGAGAACTCCTGACTTGCGTCGATGTGAAAGAATAAGATGGCCTAAGCCATCGATAGAAAACTGTGGTTGTGATTACATAAGAATATGGGAAAACGAAAGAAAAGGGGATAAACGTATTCTTATTTGGTGTGTTGAAAAGGATTATCTTGTTGTTCTTGCTAAACGATCAGGATATATCTTGCTTTGGACTGCTTATATAGTTGATAGAGACCACCAAAAAAATAAACTAAATAAGGAATATTTAGTTTATAAAAAGGCTAATGCCGCTCTTTAAGAGCGGCATTGTTACTCCTTCTACACATGGCAGATGAGCTACCTTAAATGTAACCGATTGTCAACTTAACGTCAAATGTGTTTTATGGTAGTATGCCACGTTTATAGTTAATATATTCATTAATTGAAGCGTATGTTATTAAATGCTAAGAATTTCTTAGAATTCTGAAAAACTATTTATATTACAAAATATTTTAGGTATTTTTATTATGCCTTTTTACTCTCATCCTTTTTATTTTTCCCAAAAAGGTTTTCCAGTTTAGCCACTGCTCCCTGGTCGGGTTTCCTCAAGAAGTGTGAATATACTGTTGTTGTGGTGGTAGTCTTGGCGTGCCCAAGGCGTTTAGCAACAGTCTGAGGATCAACACCTTCACCTATAAGAAGAGTTGCATTAGTATGCCTTAAACCGTGAAATTTAAGGTCAGGAAGGCCATATTTTTGTCTAAATGAACTAAACCATTTCGATGGAGTGGAGGGATGAATTGGCAGACCATTCAACTGCGTAAATAATCGGTCATGATCCTGCCATAAATCGCCGCACTTGAGACGTTCTTCATTCTGCCATACTCTGTATTGCCTAAGCAATGACATAGCCACCAGAGGCATAGAAATAACCCTTATACTGCTATCATTCTTAGGGGCCTTAGTGAATGTACCTTGCCCGGGAATATATTGAGAAGCTTGACGAAAGCGTAGTAAGTTGTTTTCGAAGTCCACGTCAGACCATTCTAGGCCGGACAGTTCCCCTAAACGGCAACCGGAGTAGATAGTGATATATATCATAGTTTTATATTTAAGCTGTTCATTATCAAGGAGCATTAGCATCCTTTCTGCTACTGTCTCATCATAATGGGCAGCTTCTTTTTTATCTACTCGTGGGGGTTTCACTCGTTCAGCCGGATTGCTTATAATACACTGCCACTGAACGGCACTGGTCAAGATGGAGCTGATTAGCCGGTGATGATGTTTTATAAGCTCATCAGATAATGGAGATGGTTGGCTTTTAGGTGTAAAAAGGTTCTTTATTTTATTATCAAGACATATACTTAAGGCCGTTGCGATAGGCTCTGTTGTAGCATTTCCTTTTAGAATGCTGTTGATAGTACGCGTGTTGATTTTGCATTTATCAGCTAGTTCTTTTTTGTTTATGTTGCTATCGCTTATTAACTTTGCCAATTCAGGCAGCGCGATGTATTTTGTATCGTCCCGGGTTAGCTCTTTCAGATTTGAATAGAACTCCATTAAGTGTACCGGTTGTAATTTACTGAGCTTAATATGACCCATGGCCGGAAGGATGCGTTTAAGAAGGTATTTATATCCATGAACGGTCTTAGGAGCAAGTTCTCTTTCAGCATATTCACGGACCCAGCGGTCTGCAAATTCGGCAAATGTGATTTTTCCACCGTTCAGGTAGGTACCGCGTTCAACCTCTAATTCAAATTCTGCAGCCTGGCGCAGAAGCTCCTTTTCTTTCTGTTTTGTAGTCAGTTTCGGATCAAGCTTTACAGTCTTTCTTTTAGGAATTTTTTTACCTTCACTATCATAGCCGGCTGACACGGTTATTCGGTAAGAGTTTTCTCCGCGGTGCTCGATGGATGCCATTATTATTCACCGCCCTTTCGTGTATTCATTTCGGTTAGCATGTTTTTTAAAGCAACCTGTATTTCTAAGAGAATAATGTTTTTAATCTGATCTCTGTTTATTGAATAGGTATCTGTTTCAAAAATAGGTCCTTCAAAATTAGGTGGAAGAGGGCAGTCTATGGCGTTTAAGTGATCTTTAAACTTTTGAAATTCATTAGGATTTTTGGGGCGGACCATATATATTGGCTGACAAAATTCCGCATCAGTGTTATTGATGTTTCTAAGATGGGACTGTGGCTCATAAAACAAATAACGAGAAATCATAGAAAGTGTTTTACCTTCCTGAATAAGTGCGTTTACTGTTCTAGTTAAAGGGATTTTCAGTGATTCGTTAGCTTTTTTAAGAGACTCTATCGATTCATCAGTAAGTCCAGTCAGCTCTTTTACATCTTTATATTCTGGTTGCCACTCATCCGATCTCCCTAAAATAAAATCAACAGACTTGCCGAAAATATTTGCATAAGCAAAGGCTATTTCGATTGTAATTTTACGACCTCTTTCTAATTGTGAAACGGTTTGCTTTCCGTTTTCTCCCTCAAGGTTCATGGTGTCCTTTAGAATCGCATTTAGTTTTTCGCCTAGTTCACTCTGGGACCAATTTTGGCTTTCCCTTAGTTCCTTCAACCTTTTTGATACCTTTGAATTATTAAATTGATTCATACGTTCTTCATCCTTATCGTATAGTCTTATTCCCGTAATAAATTATATCACCCTAGTAATATTATGTCAAAGAATAGTTTTACTTGAGTAATAAAATTTATCACAGTATAATTGCCTTGAGGCGATGGTGATAAATTAAATCATGGGGGTGATAATAATGATTACAGTAAAAACCAGGGATCTTAAAAGATTAATCCTCAAGGCGGGATTGACCCAGGCGGCCTTTTCAAAAAAAATAGGAGTTACCCAAGGCTACGTTTCCCAATTACTGATGGGAAAAAGAAGTGTTTCGGCTCCAACCGCAAAAGCTATTACAGAGAGTTTGGGATGCACATTTGATGATGTGTTCGAGGTGGCTAAAGAAAGGGGGCTTGAGTATGGCGAGCGTTGTTACCTTGAAACAGGCTGCTAAAGTTACTGGTCTTTCTGCGCATGAATTAAGAACAGGTGCAAAATCAGGAAGGTATCCACATGTTCGTGTAGGAAACTCAAAAAGAGGAAAAATTCTCTTCGACATTGATTTGCTCAATGCACATCTCAAAAAGAGTATGGAGGAGAGCGTGAAAACTGATGAGCCTCAAAAGACCTATGGTGAATTAAGAAAAATTCATGGCTGATTGTGGGGAGCGTGGAATTTATGGCAAACCCACAGAAGGAAAACGGGTATACACCTGTCGCGAATGAGATCATAGAACAACTTGTGAAGTGGCCGCTAAATGGAACCCAAATGAGAATTATTCTCACTATTTGGAGATATTGTTACGGGTTTAATCGAAAAAATCATGAGTTTTCTATTACCTTTTTGATGAGAGCCTTAGGATTAAATACGAGTCAAAATAAACAGGTTAGAAGAGAATTAAAAACACTTATCGAGCTTGGAATAATTCAAGAGATTGAGAAACCAACAAAAAATACGTCCCGGAAACTTGCGTTTAATAAAAATTATGAACAGTGGTCTAAAAAGAATAGTGGTCGAAACGGACCAGAGGATAAACTAGACCATAGGTCTGATAAGACCGAAATGAGTGGTCTAATTAGACAAAAAACAGCGGTCGAAAAAGACCACCAAGAAAAAAGATTTAAAACAAAATCTAAAGAAATAATATATAAAGATGATTTTGAAAAGTTTTGGTCATTTTATCCCCGTAAAGTTGAAAAGATTGCTGCCTTTAAGGCCTGGAACACTCGGCTTAAGGAAGGGGAGCAACCCGAAAGTATAATCAAAGCAGCCCAAACCTATGCTGCAGAGTGCAAACGGAGTAAAACAGAGTATAAGTATATTAAGCATGGATCTACATTTTTAGGTCCAAACAAGCCATTTTTGGATTACATAATTACCAATGAGATTGAACCTATCAATGGATACCGAGATGAATGGGCAATAGATTGAGTGAGGTGAAATATGAATAATGTAACTTCGAGTATCTTGCTTTTAGCAGACAAGCAATGCCCAATTTGCTCAGGACTTGAATATTGCAGTATGCCTACCAAAGGATGGCGGCCTTATCCTCCAAGTAACGAGGCAATTGAAATGTACGGCGAAAATGCGGAAGCATCATGGGGGAAGTGCCAGCACTTATTATCTAACGAAAATGAGCGACAATTAAAAGGAGCTGTAAATGGCAAGTGGAGAGACCGAGACTTTAATAACTTTGAGGTCACAGCGGAGAATAGGGAAGCATATGAAATCTGCAAACAATATGCAAGTCGGCTTAATCCTTTTTCAAACGATGGCTTACTTTTATATGGTCGACCTGGAACAGGTAAGACACACTTAGCGGCAGCAATCCTTAAAATTGCTTACAGCAGAGGCTTAGCCGGCTTTATGATTTCTGTACCAGATCTTTTGAATGAAATACGCGAAAGTTTTAATGGAAAAGGATGTACCGTTAATAATGAGAATAAAATGCGAAATAGCTTTATTTTGGTTCTAGATGATTTAGGGGCAGAACGCTCAACGGAATTTGCCCTGGAACGGTTATTTACGCTAATTAATTTTCGATATGAGCGCGAGCTGCCTGTAATTATAACTTCGAACTTTGCGCCCGCTGAACATACCGAGCGAATTGGAGAGCGCACAGCTGATCGACTGAGGGAAATGTGTAAGTTAGTTAAATTAGAAGGCAAAAGCTGGCGAAACAAAACTTCATAAAAAAAAGACCCCTTTCGGGCCTGCTCACGTTAATTATAACGTGCTTGGGAGGGGGATGGCAATGGGTGATAATGAACAGCTTGTTAAAAGGGCGAAAACAGGTGATAAGACAGCAGTGTTAAAGCTCTATCAGAATAATTTAGGTTTGATAAAGAAGATATGTAACAGTGTGGCGGCTGACGAGAAAGAGTTCGAAGATTTTGAACAGGAAGCATTTTTTGCAATCATTAAGGCCGCTGCTGGATATGATTATGAAAGAGGATATATGTTTAGTAGTTACTTTGGAAAGGTTTTAATCAGGCATCTACAAAGATATAGGCGTTATCATGGATGCAAAGAAGCTCTAACACTTAATGAACCGTTTGAGGATGGAGAAGGTAATACTAAAGAACGCATAGATAGTGTACAAGACCCTAATATAGAAGATTCGGCTAGGGGTGTGGAGATAGAATATTTAAGGGCTAAGTTGGATCAAGCGTTAAGCAAGCTTCCGGAAAGACGAGCTTGTTTAACAGAACAACACTATGGATATGAGTGTTCAACTAGTGAGCTTGCGTTGGCTTTTGGAATGACAGTCAAAGAAGTTAAAAAAGAATTAAGGCTAGGGCGTGACAGGATGAATAGGTTATTATTACATGTCTGGCGTGAATGGACGAACGACTATTGGGAAGCAACTTCATATTGTGGAACAGGGCTTTTAAACTTTAGGTTGACACACACATCAAGTACAGAAAGAACAGTATTAAATATAGTCAATATTGAAAATCGATTATTTAATAATAGATGAATAATAAATAAGCATGGAGGTGCTTAATATGGCAACTTATTATAAAAACCCTGTGACCGGAGCAACGTATGATGAAGATCAAGCTAAATTAGTGCAGGCCAGAAACCCTAGTGTTCAACTTACCTCAATGGCCTCGCAAACAGCAGGCAAGACAACTACAAGCAGTAACGTATCTAGCGGCGGCACTGTCAATACTCCTACTTATGGTGGCACTATTAAGAATGAGGATGATGGCTCACAATGGTACGTGTCAAATGGACAGCAGTATAGAATAGCTGATGAGAACAATCCGTATGGTGGCACACTTGAAACAGATCAGCAGGGGGGCCAGTATTTTACCTATGACGGGCAATCGTATGCATTAGGTAGTGGAGTTGGTAGTGTGGGTGTAATTGGTGCTACTCAGGACCCGTGGGAACAATTAAGAAATGTAATAATGTCAGCTTATAGTCAACCTACTACAGGTAAGAATAACCTCTCCTACGAGGATGCTACTAAAATGGCTCAAGATCGTTATAATCCACTATATGACCAGGGAGCGAATGAGCTTCAGCGGCAGCTTAAAATACAAGCAGAAAAATCCGGTATCACTGGTCCGCTTCTATTAAGCCGGCTTGGAGAAAAATTAGGTTCTTATGAGGCTCAAAAACAAAGTGCTATAGCCAGTGCTGCCCAGGATTTAATGCAGGTAGATCAGTCCAATGCTGAAGTGGAAGCAGATAGAATATATAAGGAAAACCAGTCCAATATTAGTAATTTGATGTCACTATTCGGTATGAAGCAAGCTTATGAGGAAAGCCAGGCAGATCAAGAGCTTAAGAATAAAAATTATGAGCTTGAGCAGGCGTTATCTAAATACAAAGAAGCTGAGATAACTGGCATGTATAACGGAGAGCCAACATTAGAAGCAAAACAACAGACGCAGAAAGCGAATGATGGGACTGTTATTAAGTCAACGACCACACAGACTAAAAATGAGGTTATAAACCAGGCGACTTCTGAGATATATCAGATGAAACAGGACGGCATATCTGCTGATGATGTCAAGGATTTTATTTATAAGAATTACAGCAAATTCGGAAATAATGTTACGCTATCTGATCTGATTAAGATTGTCGACACTATCTACAAGGCTGGTGCGATAACTAATACTAATACTACTACAAAGACGGCCAATCAATTAGCAGGAGAGGCCATGTTGAAAGATATGCAGGAACGGCCATGGTATGAGTGGATGTACGGAGTAGGAACGACAAAGTAAGAAAGCGGTGGTGTAGGTGCAACTAAGTAATAAACACCTATCATTACATTTTGGTTTTAACGTTATGACAATTTAGATGGAAGCCAAATTTTCTGTAACACATTAAATATAAAAATTTTGTGTTATATTGAATATTAATCTAAAAGGAGTGTTAACATGCCTCCAGAAGGTAAAATCGAAAAATATAGCTTAGAGCCGCTTATAGCTGAGTTACGTCAGAAAAACAAGAAAATCTCATGCGTTGATATAGCAACAAAGTGTAGCGATAACCTTAAGGAACAGGGTATCAAAGATAAAATATCCGCTATGGCAATATCAAGATACTTTAATCGGTTACCTGCTAGGCAAGCAGCTATAATCAAACAAAGCAAATCAAGGATTGTTAAAACCGTTACAGCTAATTATGACATCATCCAATCGCAGCTCAAGGTCAGCAAAAAGATGTTTGAGCAGATGGATGAGTTAGAGCACTTACCGGAGCTGGCCGAGGAGTATTTCAAGCGGATAGAAAATATCCTAAAAGATGCAGAATCCGATGAGATGGTATCACTTGTCGACGGATATTTTAAATATGTGCGCAAAGAGTTCAGTAAACAGCTTGACGATCTGGCTACCATCAACAAGGAAGTCAGGTCCAATAATGAGTTTCTTACTAAGCTTCAAGAGAAAATATACGAATATGGATTGATCCAGGAGTTTATAAGGCGGTTACTGGAAAACATTAGGGAAGAAGCCGGAGAAGAGGTATATAAGGCAGCATTGCAGCGAATAGCAAAAGACCCGCGCATGGCTAAGATAGTAGAGCAGCAAAATATATATAATGGCGGAAATAGCAAAGATGAAGAGTATAGCTATACAAATCGATAATATCATCCGTGAACAGCTAGCAAAAGACAAGGTAAATATTGATGCATCTAAGGCTAATATACGAAATGCATATGCAAATTATCTAGAAGATAAAAAACAGGATTGGACAAAAAGAGGGGTATCGCTTAATAGCGACCTATGGAAACGATTTGTTTGGTCTGCTAATATAGCTTTGCAGGAGGAACTAGACAAGCAGGATGTAGCATTTCAGGATAGAGTGGATTATTGCAATAGACTACGAGAAGAGTATATATTAAGGTTATCTTATATTTACAATTGCAGTCAGTTAGATATAGGTTCATACGTCAAATCATACATCCATTAGGAGAAATAATACGTACAGTCATCAATATTCATACGGTATAAAGGCATGTAAACGTGTGAATTAGCTTATCCAGCGCCTCTTTTGGCGCAATTTTTGTTTGGAGAAAAGGGTATAGGGAAAAAGGAATGCTATAAGGAAGTGGGCCACCAAAAGGAATTTTATTTAAATAATTTTAGTGAAGGAATTTTTATATTCCATAGCATTATTTATTATTTTAGGAAGTACAGTGTTAAACACGACTTTGCTTGATATCACTACGTTTGCTTGTAGTGTGTTAAACACTAGTAAAGAAAAATAATTTCATCGACATCATTCGACTTTTTCCCCAAAGGAGATTAATGAAATTTATAGAATGAAATATTAATGCTGCATGCATAAATCAAGCTACTTACCGGAAACGGCAGTAGCTTTTATTTTTCATTGCGTAATGAAGAGTTTTTAAGGGGGGATAAAATGGAATTAGATGCAAAGCAAAGAGTGTTAATGGCAATTTATACAGAATATCAAAAAGACTTACCTGATATGAAAAAAAGTATAAGAGCAGATGTTCTTGGATTAAATCATGATGTATTTATGATAGCTATCGAAAAACTAGATAACGAAATGCTTATTAGTAATGTTAAATACAGTAAAAATGGAAATAGTACAATTCCATTAGTGGTATGGACTGATAGAATAAAGATGACTGCTTATGGTATACAATATGTTGAAGAAAAATTAAAAATTGAGAAAAGTTTAACAGGAAAAGAAAAGGTCAAAAAAATTGTGGGATCTGCTGCTGAATGGGGATGGGAGCAGATAAAAGATATAGCTGCAAAGACTTTAGCCGAGATGAATAAGCCATAATGGAATGGTTGTTATACTAATTGCAAAATAAATGTAGTTTAAAGATACAAGAAGTGTTGATAAGAAGTACGGAGTTAGGCTATAAAGTATAGAGGCATTCCCACTGCAATTTAAAACATTTTGAGAAGCGGGAGTGATAATTATGGATTTACTCTATAACATAGAAGGTTTAATTGTTGGTTGCATAGGCAGGCCTATATTAACTATTATAAAATGGCTTCGTTGGGTATTTCTTTTAGCGGGTATTTATTTTAATTCAATATCAACAATAGATATGGTTACTAAAGAAGCTACAAGTAAATTTACAATAATACCGTTTATAATTGGATTAATACTATTTAGCATCGGTCTAACAATAAAAAGATACGATGTGATCCAAAAGGAATATACTATTTTATGTAAAAAATCAGGAACGTTTTAGCTCAGGTCGTATTTGAAATAGTTAAGACACCATTATTACACTAGTTTTATCGCTTCATAGGACATCCTAAGAAGCGTTTTTGTTAGGTGAATTTAAAGAAAAAGGTTGATTTTATCAGCAAATAATACATTGAGTAATATGCATCTTGAATGTTATGTAATGTTGTGCTATGATAGATTAGAAATTAGAAAAGGAGGTAGATAATGTCATCAGAGTTAATAACTCAAGAGGAACTATGTAAATGGCTTAAAATCAGTGTTATGACATCATATCGCTGGAGAAAGGAGGGAATGCCATTTTTACAAGTCGGCAGACAAGTTAGGTTTGAAAAGGATGTGGTTTTAAAGTGGTTAAAAGACAAGGAAAAAGAATAAGAAAGCTACTCCCCGACCAAGAGAATTAGCTTCCTTATACATGAAAAATCCCGAAGGGATTACTCTTACATTAAAGATATCATAATAAAATCCCTTCGGCAACTAAAAGTGACACCAAAGTATAACAAAAAGTATAACAAAAGAAGGGGTTTTAATATGACAAAGAAAAAAGAATTGAATGTACCTAAAATAGCTTATTCTGTACCTGAAATCGCACATATGACTACTTTATCAAGAAGTAATATTTACGAAATGATCAGGCAAAAAAAGATACCATATGTACATATAGAAGGACGAGTAGCTATACCGGCTAAGGAGTTCCATGAATGGTGGGAAAACCGTATTCAAAGAATTAGAGATGAGGAGGGGAAGTATTAATGAAAACTACTCATAACTCTAAGGAAGAAAATACTTATAAAGTGTTTATAATGGATAGATGTGAAGCTATTTTTGAAGAAGCAAGAAGAACTTTTAAAGGGAAGCGTCTTTACAAAGATAGCTGTATAAAGCTTGAAACATTGAGGACCGGTTTGAGCAATGAGAAATCAAAGGAAGCTTTGGAATTTGAGATAGATGATACTGCATATTACATTTTTCTTGCAGAAAAAGCATATAAACAAGGGATAATTGATGGAGTTACAGAATGCATGAATATGGGATTTGATCCTGATGTGAAGCAAAATAGAGTACTAAGCTGACTACATAAAAGAGGTCGGGAAGCCAGCCTCTTTTTTTATGGAAAATTCTAATTAAATTTTGAGTTTCACATGGTTAGATCAATTTAATACTCCTGATAATATATCTATACACCTGAAAAAGGGGATCTTTTGTTTTGTTCTGATAATTATCTTTCATTCGACATAGTTCGACCTTTTCCCCGAAGGAGATTTATAAAAACCATAGAAACTCATATATAGTGCTGTATGCATTGAGGAGTGAATGATTTGAAGAAGGTCTTTATTAAAGGAAATAATCCGGACTCACGAGCATATTACGGGTGGCAAGACGGGGATTTATCATTGTTTGGCCTCAGAGAAGGATATAAGGAAGCAGCCGATAATCTTGTAGACATAGCTTTATTTCAAGGGTCTAAGGGAGATATAAAAACGCTTGATACATACATTTTCCCCATAATTTTCTGTTACAGACATTCTTTAGAGCTTAGTCTAAAGCATATTTATTTTCGGTTTTATGGGAAAATACCTGATGCGAATCATGATCTGCTCAAGTTGTTTGATATTATAAAAGCCGAAGTAATTGATGCATTCAATAGTAATTCATTTATTGAAGGAGTAAAAGAATATAAGAAGGAGTCGTTTCGCAAATACACGACAAATAATATCGACTTTGATGAAATAAAACATTTATTAATTGAATTACAAGGTATAGATAATAAAGCTGATGTTTGGCGTTATTTGATGGACAAGAAAGGAAAACTATATTTTACCGAGAATGAATTTGTGGACTATAAAAATCTCAAATCTGTACTTGATGAATTATATGAAGTTTTTGATTTTATTTATCATATTGTAGATGATTACTTATCTGGAGATCCAATCTAGTAAAACTAGGGGATGTTGTACTTTGGTTAACTATGTGTTCCCATATAGGTGTGTGGGGCAAGGGTTTGGGGTGCGCGCACCAAATATAGCAAAGACTGATTGTAAGTTTAAGGAGGAATTAAGATGGAATTTCAAGATGAGCTTAGGAGTTTTTCAACAAGAATTGATAAACTTATTGACCAAATTAAGACGGAAGAAGCGACTAAAACATCATTGATATTGCCCTTTTTTCAACTATTAGGTTATGACATTTTTAATCCTAATGAATTTGTGCCGGAATTTATTGCAGATACAGGTATAAAAAAGGGTGAAAAAGTGGATTATGCTATCTTACAAAACGGCAAGCCTATCATTCTTATAGAGGCAAAATGGTGTGGAGAGAAGCTTGAGAAACATGACTCTCAATTATATAGATATTTTGCAACTACCACTGCTAAATTTGCTATTCTTACTAATGGAGTTATATATCGTTTTTATACAGATCTAGATGAGACTAATAAAATGGACAATAAACCTTTTCTTGAATTAAATCTATTAGATATAAAAGAAAGCCTGGTCTCGGAACTTAAAAAGTTTCAAAAGAGCAGACTTGATTTGAATGTAATATTTAATTCTGCTTCGGAATTAAAATATTCAAACCAGATTAAACAGTTATTGTCACAACAATTAGAAAATCCTACTGACAGCTTTGTTGGATATTTACTTAGTGAAATATTTGTAGGTCGTAAGACGCAAAATGTTATTGATAAATATAGGGATACAGTCAAGAAATCATTCAATCAGTTTATTAATGAGATTATGAATGAAAGAATAAAAGCAGCTCTGGAAAAGCAAGCGCAAAAAGAAGATGAGAACAACAATAAGGATATGCCTGAGGAAAACGAAGAGGTAGAAACAAAGATAAATACAACCATGGAGGAACTTGAAGGATTTTTTATAGTGAAAAGCCTCCTCAAAGGTGCTATCCCTCCAAAGCACAATATCACATATAAGGATACGGAATCGTACTTCGGGGTTTTATTAGATAACAATACATGGAGATGGATTTGCAGAATTACCATTGGAAATGAACAGAAGAGTATTACTATACCTGATGAGAATAAGAAGGGAATAAAATATAATATTTCAAGTATTGATGATATATATAATTACAAAGATAAGTTGATGGAAGTAGTAAAGAGATATATATAATAGGTAACAATAATGAGCTAATGTTATAGCAAAATAGAAAAAGATAAGAGCTTATCATTAAAAGCCGCTTATCTTTTTTAATGTACTTTTTACCTCGTAGTACCCAAATAGTACCCAAAAGCCTCATGAGTAGCATTGCCCGGAAAAATAATAAAACCTGCAATTTGTTGCAGGAGTAATCTATCCTATGGAGCTGATGGGGGGATTTGAACCCCTGACCTGCTGATTACGAATCAGCTGCTCTGCCACTGAGCTACATCAGCATGAAATTTTCACATTTCAATTATAAGCAGGTCTCATTGAATTGTCAATTTTGATAAGAATAATAAGTTTATCTTTTGCAGACTTATTTTTTTTGGTTTTTTGGATAGTTTAACTAATGTAACTATAAATAAAAGATAAAAAAGCAAAAAACATATTGCAAATATTATATATATGGAGTACTATATATATAAAGTATAATATATATACATAAATAAATAAATAAAAAAGGCATATGTATGGTGATGATTGTGCAAGATTACACAAAACTAAAAGACAAGGCCGAAATATTGAAGGTATTGGGACACCCTATCAGGTTATGTATAGTGGCTGGTTTATTAGGTGAAGAATGCAATGTTACAACGATGCAGGAGTGTCTTAATTTACCACAGCCTATTATTTCGCAGCATCTAGCGGTACTGAAAAGAAAAGGAATTATCAAGGGAGAACGAAGGAGTAAAGAGATAATTTATACTGTTTCAGATCCCAGAATAAAAGGAATAGTTGAAAAAATATTTGAGGAATAGGGGTGTTATAGGTGGAGAAGAAAAGACTTATAGTTATCGGAGGAGTTGCTGCCGGTACAAAAGCTGCCAGCAAGGCGAAAAGGGAAAACCCCGAGCTTGAAGTAATAATACTGACTAAGGAAAAGGATATTTCTTACGCAGGATGTGGTTTGCCCTATTATGTTGGTGGAATTATTAGTGAGAGAAAAGAGTTAGTTGTGAGAACGGCAGAAGATTTTGACAGAGATCAGGATATAACTGTTTTAACTGAACATGAGGTTACAAAAATTGATCCTCAAGCTAAAACAATAACATATGATAACAAGGTAAAAGCCGAAATTAAAACAATGGCTTACGACTCTCTTGTTTTGGCAATGGGTGCATCACCGGTTTTGCCTAAACTTGATGGGCGAGAATTGGCGAATATTCATACTTTGAGGACACCGACCGATGCAGAAGCTGTGCGAAAGCTAGTTGATGCAGGTAAAGTTAAAGATGCGATAGTCGTAGGTGCTGGTTTTATAGGCTTGGAAGCAGCAGAAAATCTTCATCACCGGGGTGTAAATGTAACAATAGTAGAATTTGCTCCATTAATTCTTCCCGGGTATGATGAGGAAATGTCTATATATGTAAAGAATTATCTAATTGAAAATGGCGTGAATATAAGGACTGGAGTGGGTGTCAGTGGCTTTGTCGGAGATGAAACAGGGAAAGTCAGCGGCGTAAAAATTGGCGAAGAAGAGCTTCCGGCGCAGCTTGTTATCTGGGCTGGAGGGGTAAAGCCCAACGTAGCTTTAGCAAAAGAAGCAGGTATTGAGATAGGCCCTACAGGTGCTATCGCTGTAAATGAATATCAGGAAACGAATATACCTGGAATTTATGCGGCCGGCGACTGTACAGAAAATACACATCTTATAACAAAGGAAAAGGTTTGGTTTGCGATGGGTTCAACAGCTAACAAGACCGGTCGAATTGCGGGGCTGAATATTGTTAAAGAAAAAGCAGATTATCTTCCCGGGGTATTAGGGACTAGCATAGTTAAACTCTTCGATTTGAATGCCGCACGCACCGGTTTAACCGAAAAGCAGGCTATAGAAAAAGGCTATAAAGTTGAGTCAGTTATAGTACCAGGTAATGATCGAGCGCATTATTTCCCGGGATATAGACAAATTAATACAAAACTCATAGCAGACAGCACAAATGGTAGAATATTAGGAGCACAAATCATTGGTGAAGGGATTGTAGATAAGCCAATTGATATAATAGCAACAGCTATTTCCTTTGAAGGAACACTAGAACAAATAAGCAGGTTGGATTTAGCGTATGCTCCGCCTTTCTCCATGGCAATGAGTAGTACTATACTTGCAGCTAATGTATTACGAAACAAAATTGAAGGAAAGTACAAGGGTATTAATCCACGCGATTTGAAAAAAGCCGTAGAGAATAATGAGATTGAAGTACTTGATGTTCGTACCGAAGCAGAACATTTTCTAAAGGCTATCCCCGGATCAATTAATATTCCGGAAGATGAACTAGAAGCAAGAAAAGATGAAATACCTCAAAATAAAAGAGTAGTTATAGCTTGTAAAGTTGGTAAAAGGGCTTATCTGAGTCAGCATAGGTTAAGAAAGCTTGGATGTAATGATTTGCGTATCATGGATGGTGGGATCGATTGTTATTGTTATGATTTAAATTAATAAGGAGGTTTTTTAAGATGGCAGAATATGAAATCAATGCAAGGGGATTACAATGTCCTGGACCGATTGTAAAACTGTTTAATCAAAGTAAGACAGCTGAACCTGGAGATATTATCAAGATTGAGGTTACAGATCAGGGTTTTAAAAAAGATGTTATGGCTTGGTGCAAAAAAACAGGCTGCGACCTAGTTGAATTAAAAGAAGAAAATAATGTTATCTCCGCTACTATTAAGAAAAACTAAAGGAGGGTTGATTATGGGGGAGTCTAATAAGAAGACAATCATCATGTTTAGCGGCGAGCTCGACAAAGCTATGGCAGGATTAATTATAGCGAATGGGGCAGCAGCTATGGGCGATGAAGTTACCATGTTCTTTACCTTCTGGGGACTGAATATCTTGCGCAAACCTGAGAAGATTAAAGTAAAAAAGAATTTTCTTGAGGGAATGTTTGGTTGGATGATGCCCCGGGGCGCTAAAAAGTTAGGTCTGTCTAAAATGAATTTTGGTGGCATGGGTGCTGTAATGATGAAGAAAATAATGAAGGATAAAAATGTTAATACTCTCCCAGAATTAATTTCATCAGCTCAGGAACTAGGGGTAAAAATGGTTGTATGTACTATGTCTATGGATGTTATGGGGATTAAAGAAGAGGAACTGATGGATGGTTTAGAGTTTGCTGGCGTAGCAACCTATTTAGGAGATGCTGATGAAGCTAGAGTTAACTTATTCATCTAAATCTACACTTGTTGATAACTTAGCTTATCATATTGTAATAATTAGATAATGCAGAAATGATCAGATAAGTAGTTAAATGAGATACAAAAAAAGCATTAATTTGAAGTAATCTTCAAATTAATGCTTTTTTACACGTATTCTTATAGTATTAAATCATTATCCAATAATTGCATTGCCTCTTTAGCGGCCCAGCGAATTTTATATGTAATTAGTGATATTTCAATTAAGGCGTGTAGGGAGTAGCTGCCCGAAGGAAACTGGTTATGCCAGTTATTTAAAATCTTATCAAGCTTTCTCCAGATATGCGGTTCCTCCACATGTTGTATATTTTGGCCTTCTAGTTTATTTTTCAATTCTTCATTTTGGGATAGAAAATGTGTCTGAGCTTCTGATAAAAGATCTAAAATCTCTTGGAATTCTGAACTAATAGGTCGGTCTCCAGCTTGTTGGCGGCGTTCCCTTCTTTCTTGAGACAGGAATAGAATGTCACGAGTTCTTTGCCAGAGGCCTTTATTATATGCAAGATATTCCTCATAGTATTTGCTGATTTTCTCTTGTTCACTGTTAGGATCAAAAGTATGTGCACCAATATCAAGATAGTAAAGCTTATATAGTTTTTGAACTTCACGAAAGAGTTGTTCTACGTTATTCTTCTGCTCTTCCATTAAGGCGGGAGAAGGGATATCTAAAGATAGAAAGCTTTGTACCGCGTCATCAAAGTACTTTGTAACTAAAGAGTTTAATTCTAGGAGTTTCTTTTGTAGGGGTTGTCGGTAGCGTGGAGGTGCAATTGTAAAGTTTACAATTAGGGCTACGCTTACCCCGACAAAGATAGCCAGAGAGCGTATCAGGGCATGGTCTATAAATTGAGCACTAGGTGAAGAAAGAATAAAGATAGAGGCCATAACCCCTCCAGCAAGACTGCCGCGCCATCTGAAGTGTTGACATATTAGGATGACTAAGACGCTAGTTAACCCCATTATAAAAGGATTGTTTCCTAGAGTAAGTCCTAGAATAATAGCTATACTAATAGATACAAAATGTACTAATATTTGTTCCCAGGCATTATGGAAGCTTAACCCTAAAGATGGTTGCATATTGAGCACGGTGGCAGCACCGGCAAATATAGCAGGTTGAATATCAAAATAATTACATATCAGCATACTAAGGGTAATGGCAATTCCTGTTTTAATAATTCTTGCTCCGGCTAACATATTTTTTCTCCTTATATAGGTTTTATAGTAGGAAGTTTTACGTAGCATAAGATTGCTACCATTTTTTAATCAACTGCAAGCCTTCTAAGGGGATGTCTAATGGCTTAAGTTTAAATAAAGGGTTATCAGTTTGAAGATGTTTAGATACATATTCCAGGGAAGCCTCTAAGTCGTTTATTTCCTGAATACTAAAATGCTCTAGTCTGCTATTGCTACTTGCAAGAGCTGCTTCAATTGGCAGAATCTCAAAATTATACTTTCCATCTTGTCGGTAGCGTCTGGTTCTAATAGGTATATATGAGGCTTCTTTGAAATAGGGTGCTCCGCTTTCCCGATCTATTCCTATATAGAGGTTGAGAATAATGCTTGTAAGCCTTTCGAGACCTTTTTGATCGGATATAAAGTTACCAAAAGAATAGATAGCGAATTTACTATCAATGTCCTTAGTTTCTTCTATATTATAAATAAAGGCAGGTTGAAGGACATGGGGATGTGATCCTAGTATAATGTCGGCCCCTTCTTCAAAAAGTCTTTTTACAATTTGCTGTTGTTCGTCATTTGGATAGGGCTGGTATTCGAGACCAAAGTGAAGACAGACGATTACAAGCTGCGCGGAATCTTCAGCCCGGGCTTTTTTTATGTCAGTAATAATTTTATCTGTTGCAATATAGTTTACAGAGTAAGGCTTATCCTTATCAGGACTTAGACCGTTTGTGCCATATGTATAGGAGAACACAGCGATCTTTAGGCCTTTTTTCTCTACTATGAGTGTACTGTCACGTTCTTCTTGAGTGCGAAAGGTTCCAGTATGAAATAAGCCAACAGCATCTAAAGTGTCCAGCGTACTAATTAAACCACTTTGCCTTTTATCCAAGCAGTGATTATTTGCTGTTACAAGTACATCAAAACCTGTATTTTTTAGGTTTGATGCTAATATTTCGGGTGAATTAAACTGGGGATATCCACTGTACCCGGCCTTCGCACCAGCAAAGGTTGTTTCAAGGTTGCCTATTGCTAGATCTGAGGCCGAAAGCAGGGGTTTTACATGCGTAAAGAAAGTGGAATAATCATAATCTCCGCTTGTAGAAAGATAGCCTGCTTTTAATTGAGTATTGTGCATCATTATATCACCCACGGCCGAAATAACTAAGACTTCATCTTCTTTCAGTACTGGAACAGGAGCAGGTGCTGGAAGATTAGGTTCGTTACTGGCTTCAGTATAAAGGTTGCATGCAGAAGAACTTATTAAAAAGAGTAGGAGAATTAATCCAAGGTAAAATTTTCGCATAATTCCACTCCCTACATAATATTTAGTTAATTATAACAATAATAAGCTTCTATGTCCTCTATTAAGTAGCGAATTACCTTTCTTCGGCATATGGTAATGAGAGTTTCAATACTATTGTCAGGGAAAGGGGACTATAAAATGGTTAGTAAAGGAACAGATAAAAACAGACTTAGGAAGATAGTATCAGTGGATGATCCTCAGGACCTAGCTGAACTTCGGGATGCCCTTCGTATTTCCAATGGTGAGATAATTAAAGAACTACCACTAATAAACGGATTTCTTTGCGAGTTTCCAGAGGAAGATGTGGTTATTGCAGTAAGGAGTATGTCAGAGAAGATAAGAATGGAAGAGGATGCACAATTTTCATTGTGCGTAGAAAAAAGCACGTATCCTTATCCCGATTTATTTTCATTTTTTTTTAAAAAACCCCAAACGCATAAGCCGGTGCCCACAAAAAATAATTTCCAAAGTGTCAGGAGGATTGATTGGGGTCTAAAAAGAATGGGTGCTCCACAGGTCTGGAATAAATTAAATGAGAAGAGAGTGAGGGTAGGGATAATCGATACGGGCATAGACTACAATCATGCGGATTTGCGGAAGAACATTCGTGAAGGTGTATGTACCCTGGATGGCAAATCAAGCTTTATGGATGATTACGGCCATGGCACTCATGTAGCTGGTGTTATTGGGGCTAACAATACCAATGGAATGGTGGGCATAAATCCATATGTAGATTTTTATATAGTAAAAGCCTTTGATAAAAAGGGTAGTGGAAATCTCTCTGATATTATTGAGGGTTTTGAATGGCTAATGAGAAGAAATGTCAGTATTATTAATATGAGTTTTTCGACCTCTGAAAACAGTCAAAGCTTTGTGCGTGCTGTACAGTCACTAGAAGAACGTGGTATAGTGTTGGTTGCGGCTGCGGGAAATGATGGAGGAGAGGTAAACTTTCCGGCTCGTTTCCCACAGGTAATAGCAGTTTCAGCTATTAATAAAGAAGATAGAATTGCTGACTTTTCTTCACATGGTCCAGAAATTAATTTTTGTGCTCCCGGTGTAAATATAACTTCGACCTGGATCGGTTCTGGTTATGCTGAAAAAAGTGGAACCTCCTTTGCGGCGCCTCATATAGCAGGAGCAGTGGCCGATGTTATCAACTATTATGGGCCAATGACCTCTTCGCAAATTGTTAGCATACTGTCAGAAAAAGCAGTTACTCTTAATTATTTGAACAAAGAACAACAGGGTGCTGGTTTAGTAGAACTGCCCCAGATTATTAACTGATAGTTACGTCAAGTATCTATTTTCTTTATTGCCAGACGTTGGTCATAACCGCATTTTGGGCAGGAAAAAAGGTGAATACATTCATCGTGGTTAGCATTATTTGATGCCTCAAGTATTTCCTGAGCCAAATAAGGGTTGTATGGTGCAAAGAAATTCTCTAGCATTCCAGCATCCTCAAGTATCTCTTCGCAGTTTGGGCATAGGGGGAATACTCTGTCTAGCCCATTACAAAGGGGACATAGCATTATCTAAAAACTCCTTTCTTAGCTCTTGAATCTGACATTTAATTTTTATCGTTCCCATAAATAATAACAATATTATTCTAAAACTTTAAAACAAACAGGATTTATTGAATGTAAAATAGAACTAATAAGTTTGTTTATAGCTGGGGAGGAGATTAAGGGGTGAATTATCGCAGAAGTGTAAAATACTATTTAATTAAGCTTTGCCGCTTGCAAGACTCTCCAAAATCCGTTGCTGGCGGCTTTACTCTGGGTACAATCATTCATTTTTATCCAACCAGTGGTTTTGGAGCCCTTTTTGCTGTGGCTTTATCTAGACTTTTCAGAACTAATTGTATAGCGGCAACAGTTGCGTGGGCGATAACAGTTCCGCTTTTCCCACTGCTTTTTTATCTGAATATACTTGTTGGCTGTATTTTTATTGAACCGGCAGAGAGAAGTATTAGCAAGCTTTTTTATAATATTAGTCATGTAGGTTGGAAGGATTTTTTACTGTTGGGCAAAGCATTTTTAATTGGTTCAATAATTAATAGTATAGTGGCAACAATTATCTTATGGTGGCTTGGCTACATAGTCTTAAAACGCTACAGAAAAAATATTTTGAATTTTGTTTGTCGAAAGATATGAAAAAGAGGAGATACTCAATATTTTTGAGGACTCCTCTTTTTTGTTACTAATAAAATAGAAAACATTACAATCTATTTAATAAAAAGTCTTGGTATTTGTTATCACCTTCATTAATCGGGAATTCTTTAATAATTAACGGTGAAAAGCGTGGGTGCTTTATTTTAATTTCGTATGTGCCAGGTATTAGTTTATCACAAAAGTAAAACCCACGATTATCTGATGCAATTTTTACTGGCGGGCTTTGCTCATCTTCTTTCCGGAATTCTATAATTGTTTTTGCTAAAGGTAACAAACGAAAACTGTCCAGAATATAACCTGTTATTCTGCTGTATGTAGTCACTTTTTCTGGCGTTGACTCTTCTAAGGCATAAATTCTTTCGGACATTTTGGAAAGCTGCGCATGTAATTCTATGTTTTGTTCTTCTAGGGAATTTAGTTTAGTATTTAGCTTATTTATATTGAAACGGATTTTTTTAGGGACATTGGTAGGATATTTAACCGAAGTTGTTGGGATAGAAGGATTATTATTTGAAATTATTACTTCAACTGTTCCTTCTATAATTATTCTTAGGAAGAACTGTGAGATAGGTTCTTCCTGAAGTAGAGTAGAAATGCTTTTTGGGGGGTTAGGATAAGTAAACGTGATTTCCCCTGAGTTGTAGTTACTCAATTCAATTTCTTGCTCCCATGAAACCGGGAATTCTAAAAGAGAGGGGCTTGTTTGGTAATCGCTATCATAAGGTCTATAGATTATCTGTATATTCCAGTAGTCTTTTAGGGTTACCAAGTTTTCCGATGCTTCTTGCTGAGGCTTCTTTTTAGTTTCTATATGCATTCCTAGAATTGTGATCTTACCTGGTAGAGGTAGACGGTATTCTTTCTGGAATTTCTTTTTATACATTCTAACACCTCCCATTAATATATTTATTCTATGGATGGGGAGTATAATTCGTGACTTTAAAGGCGAAATATTTTCATCAGTTTGTCCAAATAGTAGCATTTACGCAATTCCTTTCTATAATGATATAGGAACTGTTTTTTGGGGGGGAAAATATGTCGCATGTGCGTATTACGTTATCTAAAGAAATGTTGCATGCTTTATTAAGTAATTTAACTGATTTACAATCCCCTGCCGGCGAATTCGTGGTTGAGAATGAAATAAACGGTATAAACGAAATCACTAGGATTATCAATCTATTCAGTGGTGATGTCTTTGAACAAACTGTTCAAAGACAAGAGAATGATAATATAGAAAAAAATGAATGCAGAATATATGAATTTCCGAAGAAAGAAATGCCCGAAAATGCGCCGGAAGAAGATTGAAGAGTTAGAAAACGTTCTCTATTAGAGAGCGTTTTCTTTATTTTGCATAATACTACTATACTACTTCATTCAAATTATAGTCTTTTAAAGGTTTCGCCATCTTAGCACCTACGATATAATGGTTAAAACAAAGGATAGCGAGGGAAATTATGATACGAACAATATTCTGGTTTATTTATTTTGGGATATCTCTGATAATTCTTCAACCGACTCTATTAAAGGTAAACCGATTAGCAAAAATGGGAAAGGCTACTGAAATCGACGAGATAACTAATCAAACTGCAAAGAAATGGGCGCGTTCTCTCGTTAAGTTAGCAGGAGTTACTGTAGTGACTACTGGGGAGGAGAAAATCCCATCTGGAGCAGTTCTCTTTGTGAGTAATCACCAGGGAAATTTTGATATACCCCTTCTTCTGGGATATATTGATAAGCCCAAGGCATTTATTGCGAAAATAGAGCTACTCAAGTTTCCTATGATTCGAACCTGGATGACGCATATGAGATGTGTATTTATGGATCGTTCAGATATACGACAATCGCTTAAGGTCATTAATCAGGCAATCCAATATCTTAAGGAAGGTTATTCTATGGCCATTTTTCCGGAAGGTACTCGAAGTAAAGGCGAGGCTATGGGAGAATTCAAACCAGGGAGTTTGAAGTTGGCCTTCAAGGCGGGGATACCCATTGTTCCGATTACAATTCGTGGTTCTTATAAAATAATGGAGCAAAACGGCATGATGATTAAGCCTGCCCATGTAGAGATTATTATACATGACCCTGTTTTAACAATAGGATTAACTAAGGAGCAAGCAGCCGAAATACCTGCTAGAGTTAGGAATACTATTGAACAAAGTATAGTGGGTAAATAAGATTTATTTAATGACTAGTATGGCTAATTTTGTTTATAATGGTCTTATATCAAATTTATGGAGGATTACATTGAAGAAGACAATTTTATTTGACCTTGACGGTACGCTCTTACCTTTAGAAATGGAGAAATTTTTTGAGGCATATATTTACTCCATCTCGAGTTTTTGCTCTAAGTTGATTAATCCCAAACTATTCGTCCCACATTTGCTGGAATCAACCGAAAAAATGGTGAGGAATAATGGGAGGATGACTAATGAAGAAGTTTTTATGGAAAGCTTCTTACCTCCGCTGGACTTAAAAAAAGAAGATGCTTACCCAGTATTTGAAGAATACTATCTGACCGAGTTTCGTAAATTAAAAGGTTATACTGAACCAAGTAGTGTTGTTCCTCAGGTTGTCGAAGCGGCCCTAGAGCAAGGTTATCAAATAGTACTTGCAACTAATCCACTTTTCCCTCGATTAGCGGTTGAGGAAAGAATGCGCTGGGCTGGAGTTTTGGATTATCCATGGTCTTATATTACTAGTTACGAGACAAGTTGTTTTTGTAAACCAAATCCTCAATATTTTGAAGAAATAAGCACATTGTTGAAATTGAAGCCTGAGGAATGTTGGATGGTAGGCAATGACAGCCAGGAGGATATGGTCGCCGGCGAACTAGGTTTTCGGACATACCTTGTGACTGATAATCTAATCGGTAAAGGGAATAGCTATATTAAACCTGATAAAACAGGAGCTTTAAGTGAATTTCTCTTGTTCTTGCAAAACGACCTTAAGTAAGGCTTAATATATCTAATAGTAGCTACAGATAGAGTAGCTAAGTAGCTTGAAGGGAGAAAAAATATAATCATGTTCATTGGCGCACATGTTTCGATTTCCCAAGGTCTGTTGGGAGCAGTTAAGGCAGCTGTTGAAATGAAGGCAAATACATTTCAATTCTTTACAAGAAACCCACGAGGCGGACAAGCTAGGAAACTAGATGTAAATGATATACAAAAAGCCCATGAATTAATGGAACAATACAGCTTCGGTCCGTTCGTAGGTCATGCACCTTATACATATAACTTGGCTTCAGCTAAACCCGGAGTGAGAGAATTCTCTATTCGTACCCTTAAGGATGATGTTGCTAGGGCTAAAACAATAAGACTTCCTTATATTGTTTTGCATCCCGGTACTCATGGTGGACAAGGAGAAGAAAGGGGTCTGCAGTTGGTTGTTCAGGGGTTAAAGGATGTACTGGCAGAAATTGATAGTAAAACGTACATTTTGATCGAGGGAATGGTCGGAGAAGGGACAGAGCTTGGATACAGCTTTGGTCATCTAAAAAGCATTTTAGAGGGCTGTGATTATCATTCGCAGCTAGGTATTTGTTTGGATAGTGCCCACCTAACAGGCGCAGGCTATGATTTGGAGCGGTGGGATGATATCAAAGAAGAATTTGATCAGATGATTGGACTAAATAGATTGAGGGCGTTTCATTTTAATGACACTATGTATCCTCTTGGCTCGAAACGAGATCGTCACGCCAAGCTCGGAGAAGGACATTTAGCAATAGATATTCTGAAAAAGGTGATTAGCGATAAGGATTTGCAAAAGGTATCGTTTATTCTGGAGACGCCCAATGATAATGAGGGCTATGCCCACGAGATTGCACTGATAAAGGAATGGAATAATATCTGAGGAAGAAAGTTGGATTTGAATTATTTAGGAGAGAAGAATTGATGACTGCATTATTCGATCAAACCATAAGTACGATAGTCCCAGTTGACGAAAGCGCTATGACCCAAGCACGAACAAAGCTAGACGGACTTTTAAAGCCAGTGGGAAGTCTAGGTAAGCTGGAAGAACTAGCTGTACAATTAGCGGGCATATATAGAGACCCATTACCGCAGATAAAGGCAAAAGCAATTGTGATGATGGCTGCTGATAATGGTGTTTATGAGGAGGGTTTTCATGCGTATCCTCAAAATATAACAAAAGTATTAGCCGAATTAGCCGGGCCCGGTCTAATAGGTATCTGCGTTCTGGCGCGACAGGCTGATAGTCGTTTAGTAGTAGTGGATGTGGGGATTAAGGGTAAAACTGTCGGAGACCATATTCTACATAAGAAGGTCAGAGACGGAACGGCTAACATATCCCGTGGACCGGCCATGAGCAAGGAGGAAGCTATCAAAGCGATAGAAGTTGGTATAGAGACAGTTTATAAGCTTGCTGATGAGGGGGTTGGAATTTTTGGCACTGGGGAAGCCGGTATCTGCAACACGACAACTACTGCTGCAGTTTTGTCTGCTATAACAGGAATTAGTCCGGAAGAGATAGTTGGCTACGGTACAGGACAAGATGAGAAAGCCTTTCAACTTAAACTCGAAGCGGTTAAGAATAGTTTGGCAATTAACCAGCCCGATGCAGAAGATATAATAGATATTATTGCTAAGGTTGGTGGCCTTGATATTGCCGGCCTTGTAGGGTGTTACTTGGGGGCGGCTGCACAAAAAAAGCCCATCATTATAGATGGGTTTATTGCCCAAACGGCGGCGCTTGCTGCCCAGAGGTTGAATCCACTAACTAGACAATATATGATACCTTCTCATCTTTCAGCGGAAAAAGGGGCTCAGATTGTCTTTGAACAGCTTCATATGGAACCCATGTTACTTTTGAATATGCGCTTAGGTGAAGGGACAGGGGCTGCCTTAGCTTTCCACCTAGTAGATGCTTCCTGCCGAATAATAAATGAGATGGGTTCATTTGCCGACTTAGCCTAAGTTTTATTTATAAAAACATAGACAAGGGGTTAAAATGTATAGAATTATTACTGTTATTTTATTAGGTATAATCTCATGTATTGTTCCAAGCACAAGGCAAATGGTACCTTATGACATAGTTATTTATGGCGGAGGATTTGCTGGGTGTGCTGCAGCCAGTACTGCGGCTTCGTATGCACCGTATAAGGATATTTTGCTGGTTATACCTGAGCCGGTACAAAAGCCTGGAGGCTTGGGGACTGTGGGTGGGCAAAACTTTGCAGATATAAGATATTGGGAAAACAAGCTCGTAACGACAGGCTCTTTTGGGCGATGGTATAATGAGGCAGGACAATTTTATAGTACAGAATTAATGGCTGAGATAATAAATAGAGATTTAGCTCGTTTTCCAAATCTAAAAATTATATATAGTTCTGACATTCAGCAGGTCAGAGTAAAGGATGACAGAATTCATAGTATTTATATTTGTCCCGTAATACGGGAAAGGAATGGTTTAATTAAGTGGCAGGGCGGGAAAAATCTAGTCTCTGGTGAAGTTTTTATCGATGCTTCTATTGATGGGAGGTTGGCTAGGTTAGCGGGAGTCCCGCTAAATGTAGGGAGACAAGATTGGCCATTGCAGTACTTGAGTGAAGAGGAAAAGAATGCTGATGTGGCCTATCAACAGGCGGCAACTCTGATGTTTAAGGTAACCGGTATAGAGGTGCCTGATCTACCGAAACATACAGGAGAGTGGGCTTTCACCCAAGATTTTAAGGGCAATTGGGGAGTAGCCGGTGGAAAACACACCTGGGCTTCTGATCCCTTAGTTGTAGAATTTAATAGAAAATATGCTCAAGAAGGATTTTCAATAAAGCCGATTAACGCTGCACAAAATGGTGCGGGAAGTGATGAGTGGTGGGTGAATACACTACTGATTTACAATGTAGATGCTAGGGCCCATATGCGAGATAAAGGGACTGCCCGCTATCCGCAAAAAACTTTGCCCCATCATCTGACGGTCGATAAGGCCTGGGTCGCAGCACGTGAATTTTTGCAAAATCCTGATTTTATTAATACACTTCGTCAGTTCAAAGTAAAAGAAGGCAATAAAACGTACGGCTTTGAAGAAGCCGAACTGGTGCTTGATACCATGGGAAACCCGGTAGTAGGTGAGGTCTTATATATTAGAGAATCAGTGCACACCAGGCTTTCCGAGCAACATCCGGTCCAGGATAGCGAAAATCATAGTTTTGCTGTTACCACCACTGAAACCCAACAAGCCGGTTCAAGCAACAATAAAGGAAGCGATATCGAAAACTACCCAAGCCGGATTGGGTTAGGTTATTATATGATGGACATTAATGCCTACCAGCCAGATGATTTAACACGAAGTGGTGGATATGAATGGCCGGTGACAAGTTGGCTGCGTCCTGACTTTTTGGAGGATGGTGGTGAACCCTATAACCCTGTGTATCTTCCTTATCAGATGCTGGTGACCGAAGAGGTGGATAACTTGCTTCTGCCAGGTTATGCCGTTGGTTGTTCTTCTTTTGCCTGGGCTGAGCTAAGAGTATTGCCGAATTTAGCTGTTTTAGGTGATGCCTCAGGATTTGCAGCTGTTCGAGCGGTTAGTTATAATGAGAACCTTAACAGTTTTGATACCCACCAGATTGTCTGGGTTCAAGATAGGTTAAAAGAAATGGGTGCTCTCTTGGAAAAGTAATAGATAGCTTTGATATAGGGTAAGGTAGTCATTTGTTTTAAAAGGGTCTTTCGAAACCCTCTCCAAGGACCTCATGTACTTTATTTACTGTAACGAAGGCGTATGGATCCAGCTGTTGAACTATCCTTTTTAGTGGTAAAATTTGTCGTTTCCCAACTACTACATATAGAATATCTTTTTCTCGACTCGTATAAGCCCCATATCCTTTGATGAGAGTTGCACCGCGATCTAGTTCCTTTATTATTGCTTGAGTAATTGCGACCGAGGCCTGTGAGATAATAATTACCGCGCGGGCTTCATTGAAACCTTCAATAATACGATCCACTACTTGACTAAATATAAATAATGCTACGAGGGTATATAGGGCGATCTCTAATCCGAAGAAAATGGCTACGACACTAATGACCACAGTATCAAAAGTGAAAAAGACAGCACCCATATTCATGTTGTATTTCTCATAAAGAAAACGAGCAATAATATCAAGGCCACCTGTTGTGGCACCAGAACGAAGAACAATACCAATTCCTATTCCGGATACTGCACCACCATAAATAGCAGCTAAGAGCAGGTCGTCGGTCTTAAGTGCTAGACCTTGGAGTAAATCTATTGATACTGATACTAATATAACACTAAAAATTGTTTTGAAAATAAATGAAAAGCCCCATTTATACCAACCAAGAAATAGCAGAGGAATATTCAAGATCCCAAGAATAATACCGACAGACCAACCGGTTAGGTAATGAACTATCAATGCAATACCGGTAAAGCCTCCTTCGGCTAGGCCATTGGCGATTATGAAGTAATTAATACCAAAGGCAAATAAAATTGAACCAATTATAATACCAACTAAGGAAAGAAAAGTACGCATTTTAAAACACCTCCATTTAGTTTTAGTATTTCCAATCTTAATATATTGAAAAATAGAGTATTAATAAAGGAAAACTTATTCTTTATGGCGAAAATTGAATAATATTATGAGTGTAGTAAGTACTGATATCTTTTATAGTACTAGATTTCTTAGCAATACTGTTTATAAAAAGATATAAGGGGGTATATATTATGGTAAAGCAGATTTCTCTTTTCTTAGAAAACAAAAAAGGGCGCTTGGCCCAAGTATGCCGAGTTATTGGCGATGCGGGAATCAATATTAGAGCCCTTTCCATTGCTGATACGACAGACTTTGGGATACTACGTTTAATCGTAAATGATCCAGATAAAGCTTACGAGGTTCTCCGTAAAGAAGGATTTGTAGTTAGTATAACTAATGTTTTAGCGATTAAGGTATCCGATAAGCCAGGAGGCTTGGCCGATGTTCTGGAGAAACTTGATCAAGCAGGTGTTAATGTTGAATATGCCTATGCCTTTATTGGTACAGCTATGCAAGAAGATGCTTTGGTTATTATACGGGCAGAAAATCCGGAAGAAGCATTGAAAACTTTGGAGAAGATAGAAATTCCCATTTTGCGTGGAGAGAAGCTATACATACTTTAATAAGACAAGTTATTTATAGGGGGCATATAATTACATGAGTATAAATCCCGTTGCCTTTGAGCTAGGCCCATTGGAAATTCGCTGGTATGGTATTTTGATTGCATCTGCCGTACTTATAGGGACACTGTTAGCTTTGCGCGAGGTTGAGCGACAACGAATAGATCAAGATCATTTTCTGAATATACTGCTCGCAGCTATTCCGGCAGCTTTCATTGGTTCCAGAGCCTATTATGTTATTTTTAATTGGGATTATTACAGTAATTATCCTCGTGACATAATCGCTATCTGGGAAGGCGGCTTGGCTATTCATGGTGGTTTACTTGCTGCATTTATTACGGCCTTCTTTCTTCTTAAGAAATATAATATTAATTTCTGGCAGGGAACTGATACTGTAGCCCCAAGTATAGTTCTAGGTCAAGCCATTGGTCGCTGGGGCAATTTCTTTAATCAAGAAGCTTATGGCTATACTGTAGATCCTGATAAAATACCCTGGGCAATGTATATAGACGGAGCATATCGCCATCCAACATTCCTGTACGAATCACTTTGGAATTTGGGTGTGTTTGCATTTTTGCTCTGGTTAAGGAGGCGGGCATCGATCAAGCATGGTGATGTTATTCTAAGCTATGCTGTTCTTTACTCGGTTGGTCGTTTTATTATAGAGGGATTTAGAACTGATAGCCTGATGCTGACTCCCGGTATAAGGGTTGCCCAAGCAATCAGTATTTTAATAATTATTATCGCTGGAGGACTTCTTTATTATCGACATAAAGGTGCGATATTGAAAGGGGAAGGCGAGTTATAACAGTTAGTTAGGGTAGTTTTGAAATCTTGACTGTGGTATAATTGTGTGCTAAACTTCACATGGAGAAATTTCAATTGTCGTAATATTTATAGTAGCCTAGTTGTAGTAGTATTTGATACACAAATTGACACTAAAAAACAATAATGGAGGAGAAAAAAAGTGGAACATTCAATAGGTACTCAGTTACCGCTGTACTCATCAATACCCTTTGTTTTTATGCTCTTATCTATCGCACTTGGTCCAATTGTATTCCCGAAAATATGGCATCATCATTTTCCTAAGATTTCTATTTTATGGGCTATTATAGCCGCGGTTCCTTTGCTTATCGTATATCGTGGTGCAGGACTTTATGAACTGCTACATATCCTAATTGCTGATTATATACCTTTTATAGCACTTCTTTGGGCCTTATATACAGTAGGTGGAGGCATATTAGTTCGGACTACTTTAAAGGGTACGCCCTTGGTGAATGCGGGCTTCCTTGTAGTGGGTGCAGCCCTAGCCTCCTGGATGGGGACTACCGGAGCAGCGATGTTACTTATCAGACCATTTTTAAGAATAAACAAACATCGCAAAAATAAGGCATTTATGGTAGTATTCTTTATCTTTTTAGTAGCTAACGTTGGTGGATCCTTGACACCACTTGGTGACCCGCCCTTATTCCTTGGTTTTTTACATAGTGTGCCGTTCTTCTGGACATTTAATCTCTTTAAACCTATGTTAGTTGTAGCAATAATCTTACTAGCGATTTATATTGCCTTAGATAATTATCATCTTCGTAAAGAACAAAATGCTGGTGATATATTACCGATGGGTGATGCAACGCCTACTGGTACAATTTCTGGAAGAGTAATAGAATTAGCTGGAGCGTATAATTTCATATTCTTAGTAGGTATTGTAGTTTCTATCCTCTTGAGTGGCACATTACACCTTGGTGAGATCAATATTTTAGGTGTTCACCGTAACTGGCAGGATGTACTCCAAGTTGTCTTGCTTGTCTTGATGGGTGTCTTATCTCTTAAATTTACACCTAAGGAACTTAGAAAAGAGAATGAATTCACTTGGGCACCTATAGAAGAAGTAGCTTATTTGTTCTTTGGTATATTTATAACCATGGCACCTGTTCTGGCTATTTTAAAAGCCGGTAACGACGGAGCGTTAGGCTTTATCACAGCTGCAGTTCAACAGCCAGTTCAATATTTCTGGATTACAGGTGCTCTTTCGAGCTTCTTGGATAATGCTCCAACTTATCTGACCTTCTTTAGTACGGCGTTAGGGCAGTTTTATCCAGGGATGGAAGAGTCAGCAGCCGTTGCCAAACTGCTTGTTGAATATCCGCTTTATCTCTTAGCAATATCTTCAGGAGCCGTATTCTTTGGAGCTATGACCTATATAGGAAATGCACCAAACTTTATGGTACGTTCAATTGCCGAAGAAGCAGGCGTTACTATGCCGAGTTTCTTTGGGTATATTGTAAAATACTCTTTAGTATTCCTTGTACCTACTTTTGTAATTGTTACCTTGTTATTCTATTTATAAATTTTACAAAAACTATGAAAAAGCCCTGCTTGTTTTGATATGCTCCCCTAAAGGTAGACAGATGAAATAATAAAAATCTGTTGCCGAGAGGGGAGCATATCATTTTCTAAGAGCAGGGTTTTTGATGTAAAAGAAAAAGGGTCAAATATGTTTGGCTAGGACATAAGTATTAGTTGTCATAAATTCCCGTACTTCCAATATAAGTATTAGTAATGAGGGAAGGATATAGGAAAGGAAGGGGAAATGACAGATATGAAAAAGATAGTACTCCTTTTGGTTATAGTACTGTTTAGTAGTATGTGTTTGACAGGGTGTTTTCTGACGGACAAAATAAGCTCGTTAAAACAGGGATTTAACCAAGAAGAAAGTCTGACAGATTCGGAAATACAGACACCCACGGTAATTATTGAAACTCCGCAAAATGCTGTAACCGTGAATGCAGAAACACAAACAATTGCTCTATATTTTAAAGATCAGGCGGGTAAACTAGTACTAGAAGAGAGAATGATACCCAAAGTAGAGGGGATAGCAAGGTCGGCGATGGAAGAATTAATTAAGGGTCCAACACAGGCAGGACTTGAATCAACACTACCTGCGAGTGCAAAATTATTGGATATTAACGTTAAGTCCGATGGGCTTGCAATTGTTGATTTCAGTGGGGATTTGATTACGGGACTGCCAGCATCGGAAGCGGCGGAAAAACTAGCTGTTTATTCGATAGTAAATACTCTTACTCAGTTTGCTAGCGTAGAGAAAGTAGAATTGAGAGTAGATGGACAGAGGGTTAGTACCTTGATAGGGTATGTTGAGATTAACCAGAACTTGGTTAGGGATACAAGTCTAATAAGATAGGAAACGCGACGATTGTCGCGTTTTTTTTATACTAAAGGATAGTAACACACTCCCAATATAGGCGCTTGAATTTTTTAGGTTCTGCAGCAGCGGGACCTCTGTACGGGGCATTTCCCGTAGCCGGAGTATTTATGAAAAAAGGTGTGAAGTTTTCTAATATACTAATATTTATTGGGGCTTGGTCCACTACTAAAATACCTATGCTTTTATTTGAGCAATCTTCTTTGGGAAGAGCATTTACAGTAACGAGGTTAATGATCAATATTATCGGTATAATAATAATTGCTTACATTTTGGATTATTTTGCTTCGAAGGAAGAAATAAATAGAATATATGAGAACGTACAGTCTATGTAGAAGGAGTTTCTTTATAAAGAAAAACCACATATTACCATGGGACAATTAAAGGGAATGAGTCGATAAAGGGCGAATAAAGAGCTAAAACTAAGCATTAGTGTACAAAAATAAATTATGGAGGTGGTGTGGTGAAACCAAAACACCCGAGGAAATGGTTCCTTTTTGCCCTAATTATTGTCTTCTTATTTACCAGCATTCCTGTCTGGGCGGGGGAAGAGGGTGTTGTTACGGGCAGTGTCGTTAACCTGCGTGAAGGAGCAGGTTTGAACAATTCGATTGTTACCAAAACGGAGGCTGGTCAAGGACTTACCGTGCTTGGAAGGTCCGGGGATTGGCTACAAGTTCGCTTATATAATGGGAATGAGGGCTGGATACATAAAGATCTAGTAGAAATTAAGAACGTTCTTAAAATGATAAAAGTTACAGATGAT
>PHAD01000162.1 GCA_002841595.1 Firmicutes bacterium HGW-Firmicutes-12 | reverse complement strand
ATGTTCGGCTAAAGTTGAACAATTAAAGAATATTGCCCTTGCGAGAGAACAGCTTGCTTTTATTGAAAAACAGGCAGTGGAGGCAAGAAGGAAATACGAAAGAATGTGGCAGTACCTCGGTTTTTGTTTAGGAGCTACGATAGTCCTAATGCTTTTATAGTGGAAGGAGAAGGCATGAAATGAATATAGAACTTATTTTTCAAATTGCTGGAATAGGTATTTTGACATCTATTTTTCATACTGTTTTGAAACAAGCAGGCAAAGAAGAGTATTCCTTTATAGCAACGCTAGCGGGTGTTTCAATTGCCTTAATAATGGTTGTACAACTGCTAGGAGATCTTTTGAATAAGGTCAAGAGCGTATTCTTTTTATCATAGGGGTGTGAGATGGAAATACTCCAAGTTGTGGGCGTAGGATTTATTGGTACAGTATTAGCTGTTTTTGTGAAAGAAAGAAATAAGGAAGCGGCTATTCTAATAAGTTTGGTTACCGGTGTTATCATTTTTCTTTTTGCCCTAAGTAAAGTTGAAGCAGTGATTGAAGTCTTGTGGAAACTGGCAGCAAGTGCCAATATAAACCTGTTTTACTTGACGACTATACTTAAAATTATTGGGATAGCATACATAGCTGAATTCGGATCGCAGATTTGTAAGGATGCTGGGGAAGGTTCGATTGCGACAAAGATTGAATTTGCAGCAAAGGTTCTTGTCATGGTATTAGCTATGCCAATCATCGTGGCAATTTTGGAATCGATACTTAGATTGATACCTTAGGTGGTGGCTAATGAGAAAAATTATTTTAGTTTTTTTCCTATTCTTATATACCGTACCGGGGACTGTTTTAGCAGTTGGTGAACAAACAAACATGGCAACGGACAAAGAAAGTAAAAATATGCTAGAGTCTGTTGTACAACAACAAGAGAAAAGCTTGGATATGCATGAATTAGAGGAATTTATTTTAGAAGTTGATAAAGAGATGAATTTATATATTCCGGATATGTCTTTTTCTCATTTATTTGAAACCATGAAAAAAGGGGAATTCGATTTTTCTCCGCAAAATGCTGTTTCGGGCATTATGAATTTCTTCTTGCACGAAGTTACCAGTAATTTAGCGATACTTGGGAAACTAATTATTATTGCTGTAGCCTGTTCAGTTCTAAGTAACCTGCAGCTATCCTTTCAAGGTGGTACTGTTGCCAAATTGGCATATTTTATTTGTCTTCTAGCTTTAATTACAGTAGCTTTGGCATCCTTCAATCTTGCTGTTAATACCGGCTTAGCTTCAATACAAAGGATGGTAACTTTTATGAAGCTTCTGCTACCAGTACTTTTAGTGCTCTTAACAGCAATGGGAGGATTGACCAGTGCATCTTTGTTACAGCCTTTTTTGATGGTCTTTCTTAATCTTATGGGTGTAATCACGCAAGGTATTATTTTCCCTTTAATATATCTAACTGCGATAATTTCCATAGCTAATAATATTTCTGATTATTTTAAGGTATCGCGCATTGCCACATTCATTAAACAAATAACGAAAGTAGGCATTGGTCTTGTCTTGACTCTTTTCATCGGCGTCATTACGGTTGAGGGCGTAGCCGGGGCAGTAGTGGATGGTGTAACCCTTAGGACTGCAAAGTATATGACCGGTGCATTCGTACCTGTAGCTGGAGGTATGTTTGCTGATGCCTTGGATGCAATTATGGGAGGATCCCTTTTATTAAAAAATGCTATTGGCTTAACCGGGGTACTTGTGTTGGGGGCGATAGTCATCTTTCCTGTTTTAAAAATACTTGCCATTGCGGTTATTTATCGGCTAGCTGCAGCAATGCTCCAGCCGATTGGGAACAACCTTATAGCTGATACTCTTGAGGATATGGCAGGGAGCTTGTTTTTGGCTTTTGCAGCAGTTGCAAGTGTGGCGATTATGTTCTTCTTAACTGTGGTTATTATTGTAGGAGCTGCTAATTTCACTGTAATGCTTAGGTAGGTGAGGTACTTGGAGGTCTTCAAGGAATTAATTCGAGATATTGTTCTGATAATTATGTTAACTACCTTCTTGGATATGCTTCTCCCATCGAATAGTATGCGGCCTTATTTAAAGATGGTTATGGGGCTGTTTATCCTAGTTTCTATCATTAATCCTGTACTTAATCTTATCTTAAATAATCAAGACTTAGAAGTGTTTGCCTGGCAGCAGGATAGCGTTATTGAAGATTTTAATTCTATAAAACAGGCAGGGGAAGAGTTAACAGCGGTAAGTCAGGAACAGTTTATTAAAAACTATGCCAGTCAAATAGAAGTACAGATGGAAGGATTGCTTAAATACTTAGAGGGAGTAAAAGCTATCGATGTAAAAGTAGAGCTATTAGGAGGGCGGAGGCTAGGCTCGTTTGAGGGGATTAAAAGCATTATGGTAATTCTGACCCAGATAGATGGAAAGAGCGAGGATATTGACAATATTAAGATAGAGCCAATAGAAATTGGAGATAAACATAATTTAATTGGGAATGAAGCAACTAAACAATTTGACGAATATGAAGAAAATAAAATTGCAGAGGAAGTTAATAAAGTACTCTGTCAATATTTCGGGGTAACCTCAGACCAAATATCAGTAGTATTTGCAAACTAGGAATTTTTCAGATTTTGTTGGAAGTGAGGGAAGGACATGAATGGGATTTATAAAACTATGCTCGACTACAAGGGGAAATACGGGATATGGGGAGTAAGCCTATTAGTGTTGGCGGGGGTGGCGTTTCTTGTTTTACCGGGTTTGTTTTTAGATAAGGAAACAAGTGTGAGTCCTCCGTCGGAAATTGTAGGTGATAAGGCGATGGCCTCTTTTACCATAGCCCAGATTGAGGACTCAATTGCCCAGCAGGTCAGCAGTACTCTAAAACAGATAGAGGGAGCAGGTTCGGTTGTAGTCTCTATTAGTTTAGAGACAGGTTATAAGCAGGAATATGCTCAGAATAAAACTTGCGACTCATCTACAGTTCAAGAAAACGATAATGCCGGAGGCACGAGAACTACGAATACAACAAACCAAAGGACAGAAGTTGTTTTTGCTCAGAACCGTAACGAAGCTTTAGTCGAAACGGAGAAAGCACCCCAAATAAGAGGAGTGCTGGTAGTGGCTGAAGGGGCTAAGGACAGTGATATTAAAATAAAGCTTAGCCATGCTGTTCAAGCCATGCTTGATCTTCCCGCCCATCGCGTAATGGTAGTTTCTAAAGAAAGCAGGTGAAATAAAGAGAAATGACAACGGTTATTATAAGGTTAAAAAGTCTTATAGCTTTTGGGTTTGTATTAATGACTATTTCTTTTGTATGGTTGGGTCTTACGGGATGGGATAAGTATAAAGAATATTTTGCCGATAATAATGTTGATAAGGAGGTGAAGAGTGAACAAATTGTATCTGAACCAGTTGTCACGATTGCTCTAGAGGGGGAGAATGTTAGTAAGGATAATTTTTTTAGTGAATACCGTATTGAGCGGGAGAGAACACGGAGCGGGCAGATAGAAATCCTGCGTGAAATTGTCAACAATTCAAACTCTTCAGCCCAGTTAAGACAGGAAGCTCAACTAAAGCTCATTGGCATCGCGGATAGTCTTGAAAAGGAGTCAAAAGTTGAGAATATGCTTGTGGCTAAAGGTTTTAGAGATGGTATTGTAGTAATTCAAAAAGAGACAGCTATGGTAATAGTACCTTCGGATGATTTACAGCAGGAGGAAATAGCTAAGATCGTCGATATAGTAGTAAAAGTAGTGGGGTGCTCGATTGAAGATGTAACCATAGTGCCAAAATCATTATAATGATCGGCTCAAACAAGCTACCAATGTTTGTTAGTTTTTTGCTAATCTGTTATAATATTATGGGATAAGGAGGTGTGTTCCTTTATGGAGAAAGAATACAATGAAATGAAGCCTACGATAGTAGAAGCTGGTCATATTACTGGAATAACAGACAGTGGATCTATAAAGATAGCTGACGAAGTGGTAGCAATAATCGCTGGTCTTGCTGCAACAGAAATCAAAGGAGTTGCAGGAATGAGTGGGGGTATTGTAGGGGGGATAGCTGAGTTTGTCGGAAAGAAGAATCCCTCTAAAGGAGTTAAAGTTGAGGTTGGAGAGAAAGAGGCAGCTGTAGACTTATTTGTTATAATTGAGTTTGGGGCAAAAATTCCCGAAGTAGCCAATCAAATTCAAAAGAATGTAAAGAAAGCTATTGAAAGTATGACGGGATTGGAAGCTATTGAGATAAACGTACATATACAGGGAGTGGCTATTCCTCAAGAAAACAAGGAAGAAGAATTTCCACGCGTCAAATAATTGCTTGGAAGGAGGGGTTTCATGAATCGGACATTGGATAGATTATTAATTGGTATTATGTCATTCGGTTATCTTATTGCTGCAATTTTTTTAGTTGGTCTTGCCTTTGGTTGGATGACTCCATTGGAGACAGTACGGTATTATTTACTGCAGTCAACCAATAGTTGGATTATGGGAATAACAGGAATTATATTGTTCTTGCTATCTTTTGCTTTATTTATCGGAGTAGTTCATGAAACCCCACTTGGATCAATAAAAATAACTCTGGCTGCGTTAGATAATTTGGTGATAAAGGCTGCTAGAAGTGTACAGGGTATACGGGAAGTAAAAGCATACATAAAAGCTCAACAAAATTATGTTTCAATTCAGTTAACTGTTCAAGTTCAGCCTGATCTAAACATCCCTCAGATGACAGAGGAACTGCAGAAAAAGGTTAAAGAATACCTGACCAAAACCACTGGAATAAATGTTCATGATGTCAGGGTAATAGTAAATAGAATTACCTGGGAAGTGAAGAATAGGGTTGAGTAGGAGGAACAATAATGTGGATAGATCTATTAACTGAATTGTTAACTAAGCACCGTGGCAAGTTTTTTGGGGCTTTGTTCGGATTAGTTTTTGGAATACTTGTAATAACCCTGGGCTTTCTACAAACTATTTTTGTGGCTACTTGTCTATATGTGGGGTATATTATTGGTAAGCGCATTGATGAGAATGAAACCCTTAGAGACGTTGTAGAACGTATCTTTAAGGATAGATAGAAGTAAAAAGGAGGATTTTTTAGTTTGTGAAAAGGCATGCAGTTCGAGAAATTGCGTTAAAAGCGTTATTTGCTTGCGACCTAGGAAAAACTGAACCATCTACTATATTAGAAATGCTTTGGAATGAAGAGGGGATTAGCCAGGGGCCACGAGACTTTAGCAAATACCTTGTCGAGGGTGTTATTATTAATCTTGATGCCTTAGATAATATGCTGAAGAAACATACGATTGAATGGGAATTAGATAGGATGGCAGCTGTGGATAGAAATATCCTGCGGTTAGCTCTATTCGAAATGTTTTATTCTGATGAAGTCCCTAGGGCTGTAGCGTTTAATGAAGCTATTGAACTGGGGAAAACCTTTGGCGGAGTTGAATCATCTCGTTTTATTAACGGAGTCTTGGGAAAAATAAGCAAGATAGAATTAAAGGAAGACGAAAGGGGATAATAGTTCTTAGTGTTTTTAGGAATAGATACGAGCAACTATACAACCTCTCTAGCTGTTATAGATAAGAATAGAGAAGTATACGAGGACAATCGAATAATTTTACCGGTTCCAACCGGACAAAAAGGGCTGCAGCAATCTACAGCCCTCTTTTATCATGTAAAAAATTTACCTGAGTTAACAAAAGAAGTTTTCAAAAATATTAAGGGAGCAGATTTGCAAGCTGTAGCTGCTAGCGTTAGCCCACGACCCTATGAGGACTCTTATATGCCGGTATTTACTGTCGGTGCAGGTTTGGCTGAAAGTATTTCAAATATACTAGGTATACCTTTTTTAAAAACAACACATCAGGAAGGACATCTGGCAGCAGGACTTTGGTCTATTAAACGTGAAGATATGGAAAGATTTTTAGTTGTTCATCTTTCCGGGGGTACTACAGAACTGCTAGAGGTGAAACGTCGGAGAGTAAAAGAATTGCTATATGAGATAAGAATATTAGGCTGTTCAAGTGATATTTCTGCCGGACAGTTGATAGATAGGGTTGGCATTGCTATGGGACTTCCTTTTCCATGTGGGCCTACGTTGGAAAAGCTGGCTGCACAAAACAGTAATATGAATAATGCAGGAGACATAGACGTAATTATCCCTTCCTCTGTAAAGGATTACATTATTAGCTTTTCAGGGGCAGAAACAAAGGCCAAAAGTTATTTGGCAAAAGGCGTCCCGGGGCCTTTAATAGCAAGAGCGATAGAAAACTGTATTACTACGGCACTGGAAAAGGTGCTGCGTAAAGCTATTGAAGAGACGGAAGTTAAAGATGTAGTATTGGTGGGTGGAGTCGCAGCTAATACCTATCTTCGACAGAGGCTGCGTCAACGACTTGAGCACAGGGCTATAGGTGGACGACTTTATTTTCCAGAAGCACGCTACTGTAGTGACAACGCTGTTGGTATTGGTCTAATTGCCCACAGTATGATATATTAATAATGATTCGAAATAATCAAAACTAATCAGGATAAAGTGGAGGTATTAATCATTTGTGTCAGATAATTGACGGAGCAGCCGTAGCAAAAAAGATTAGAGAAGAGATTAAAAAGGATACGCAGCTTTTACTGAAGAATAAGGGAATTATTCCTGGACTTATAGTACTCTTGGTTGGGGATAACCCCGCTTCACAGATTTATGTAAAACATAAGGTTAAAGCATGTCTAGAGGTGGGCTTTAATTCTCAAGTAATAAAACTATCTGCTGATACATCTGAAGAGCATGTGTTGCAGACCATTAATAAGCTTAATTTAGAACCTGAAATTCATGGTATCTTGGTTCAACTGCCTTTACCTGAACATATCAGAGAGGAAAAAGTAATAGCTGCTATTAGTCCGAAAAAGGATGTAGATGGTTTTCATCCTATTAATATGGGAAAGCTGCTTACAGGAAAACCCCGGTTTGTAGCTTGTACACCTTTTGGATGTCTTAAGCTTCTTGAAGAATATGGCATAGATATGAATGGTAAACATGCGGTAGTAGTCGGTAGAAGCAATATCGTTGGGAAACCCATAGCGGCACTACTTTTGCATAAAAACGCTACAGTTACTGTCTGTCATTCACGAACAGTAAATTTGGCTGGAATCACACGTCAGGCCGATATTTTGGTTGCGGCGATAGGTAAACCTAAGTTCATTACTGATGAGATGATAAAGCCTGGTGCAATTGTACTTGATGTGGGGATAAATCGTCTAGCAACAGGTAAAGTTGTTGGAGATGTTGATTTCGCTGCGGCTTGTAAAATAGCGGGAATGATTACACCGGTTCCGCGGGGTGTAGGACCCATGACAATAGCGATGCTGTTAACGAATACTTTAAAGGCTGTGAACTATTTATATGAGTAAGAATAATATTATGACAGTTAGTGAACTGTCAGTGTTAATTAAAGATACCTTGGATGACAAGAAGGAGTTATCCAGCCTTTGGATAAGAGGGGAGATATCCAATTTTAAAAAACATGCCGCAGGTCATCTCTATTTTTCTTTAAAAGATGATAAATCATCTATCCGTTCAGTGATGTTCAAAAGCCGTACTTGGTCGTTAAATTTCCTTCCTAGGGATGGGATGGATTGTCTGGTTAGGGGTTATGTATCTGTTTATCCACGAGATATATCAGTACAGCTATATGTAGAAGAAATACTTCCAGCAGTAGACGAGAAAAAAGAATATACAGTCATTATCGACATTGGCGAATCTCATACGAAAGTAGGATTTGCGGGTGAAGAGCCCATCGTCTTTCCCACCATAGTTGGAAAACCGAAATATAAGAATTTAATGCAAGATGTTGCAGGCTCGGTAAAAGAAGCATATGTAGGTACGGACGCAGATAATATGAGAGGAGTACTTAAAATAGAATATCCAATTTCGAGAGGCGCCGTGTATAACTGGGAAGACTACTTCTTATTATTAAGTAATATATTTAATAATATTTTGAGGGTCGATTCATCAAAATGTCATGTAATTTATGTGGTTCACCCACTTACACCATATGATACCGCTAGATATTACGCAGATGTTTTATTTACTACCCATAGGGTCAAATCGGTTCTTGTAGTAAATTCAGTTGCACTTTCATGTTTCTCTGCTGGGACAACGACAGGACTCACAGTAGAAATTGGCGAAGGTTTAACTTTTATTGCACCAATAATGAATGGACAACTCTACGATCCTTCTATAATCAAATTACCTCTCGGGAACGTGGATATTAACGAATATATGAAAACATTGTTTTCTCATTACGGAGTGTTCTTAAATTACTCAGGTCAAAGAGAAATTTTGAGACAAATTAGAGAGAACCATTGCAAAGTCTCTTTGAATTTAGCTCAAGATGCAGTGGGACAAACAGTCACAGAATATAATTTACCTGATGGAGATTCGATTCAAATTAATGATTATGAAAGGTACAATGCACCAGAAGTACTCTTTAATCCATCGCTATTAGGTTATCAATTTGCAGGAATTCCCGATTCCAT
>PHAD01000161.1 GCA_002841595.1 Firmicutes bacterium HGW-Firmicutes-12 | reverse complement strand
ATCTGTAATGTGGATTACCCCACAATTGCCCCGTTTCGCTAAAATAATCAGGTGGCACTCCCGCCATTTTTGTTATATAACCTGCTTCATCAAGTTCAAAAAGATGCGGATTAACCCAGGTATCTGCACTGTCATATGAAACAAAAATGGGGAGATCTCCTATAATAGTTATCTCCTTCTCTCGAGCATAATTCTTAATCTCAGTCCATTGCACATTAACTATAAACTGCAAAAAATATTGATACTCTATCTTGTCAGCCAGTAAATTCTCGTAATGACCGATAGCTTCCTTTTCTCTATTCATAATGCCTTTTTCCCACTTGTTCCATGGCTGCTGCTTAAAGTATTCTCTCAAGGCCATAAAAAATGAGTAGTCATGTAGCCAGAAAAAATTTCTTTGGATATAGTCTTTGTATTTGTCTGAACGAGGAATAGCCTTAAACCTGCTATACGCCTTTTTAAAAAGATCGTACTTGTACTCACTCACGCTTGGATAATCCACCTCATCGTCCGGGAAATCAGGCCTAGGGTACAAATCATCATATATTAGTAAACCCTCAGCAATTAATCTATCAATGCTTATTAATAGAGGATTGCTGGCAAATGCTGAATAGGCTTGATAGGGGGATTCACCAAACCCCGGTGGATTAAGGGGCAATATCTGCCATAATTTTTGCCCGCTGTTTACAAGAAAATCTATAAAAGCATATGCTTCTTCACCTAATTCACCTATCCCATATGTAGACGGAAAAGATGTAGGATGAAGCAGTATACCGCTGGACTTTGTTAATTTCAGGTAACACACCTCCGCTAGCTATTTAATCAATATCGCTTCTTAATAGTAATATTTTACCTAAAGGTGGTATTTCTATTTTTGTTTTATCACTATCTACTACATATTTCCTGTTTTTATCCAGTAAGTCCTGCCAGTTACCTGGAGTTAAACCTACATCTATATTGACCTCACTTTTAGTATTTCTGTTGATGATTACGGCTAACCATTCATTCTCTTTGGACCGCATATATCCATAAACATCACCCTGGGCAAATAAAGGGAGCCAATCACCCCCTTGTAGGGCTATATATTTATTTCTCAAACCGATAATTTTCTTATACCAAGCCTGTAATTCGTTGTCTTCTTTTCCCCAAGGATAGGGCCCTCTATTGTATGGATCACTATATCCTTCCATTCCTGCTTCGTCGCCATAATATATACAAGGTACACCAGGGAAGGTCATCTGTACTAAGGTTAAGGTTTTTAGCCTATCAATACCCATTTTACGCTGCTTGGGCGCCAGCCTTTCTTTCTCTTTATCGCTTTCATTTAAGTGTTCCCCAGATACGCCATCACCTAGTAGGGTTAGGATACGAGCCACATCATGGCTTCCAACTAGGTTCATGGTACTAAAAAAAACTTCCCTGGGATAATTCTCATATATACTCATTAAGAATTGGTGCAATTGATTAGCATCCTTTCTTCCGAGCATAAAATCTAAAAATACACGCCGAAAAGGATAATTCATGACGGAATCCAATTCTTCCCCCATTAAAAACGTCCGTTTCTCACTATAACTAATTTTATTAGAAGCATCTTCCCAGACCTCACCTATCAGGATTGATTCGGGATTAACAGACTTCATCACTTGTCTAATTTGTTTAATAAAAGGATCCGGAAGTTCATCTGCTACATCCAAACGCCAGCCACTAGCCCCCATTTTCATCCAGTATCTTATCACACTATCTTCAGCGTTAATAATAAATTCTTGATAAGATGGGTCACTTTCTTCAACATTAGGAAGTGTGCCGATACCCCACCAGGACTCATAAGAATCGGGATAATTACTGAAACGATACCAACTGTAATATGGGGATTCCTTAGACTGATAGGCTCCTAAACTATCATAATTACCTTCCTTATTAAAATAGATACTATCACTACCTGTATGACTGAATACTCCATCTAGAATAACTCTGATATTATGTTCCTTAGCTCTCTCACACAAATTACGAAATGTATCATTAGAACCAAACATTGGATCAATTTTCAAATAATTACCCGTGTCATATTTATGATTACTAGAGGCCTCAAAAACTGGATTAAAGTAAATTACTCCAATACCTAGTTCCTTTAAATAAGGGAGCTTTTTAATAACTCCTGCTAGGTTTCCTCCAAAATAGTTCCAGCGCCTAATTGCATAAGAATCCGGCTCTCTAACATAAATTGGGGTGTCATCCCAATTAGCGTGAATTAATCCACCCTTCTTAGGATTTAAAACCTTGCCGTCTTCACTACCATTAAAAAATCTATCTACAAAAATTTGATACATCACGGTTTTTCTAAACCAATCAGGAACTGTAAATTCCTGTTTAAAAACAGTAATCTGATAAGACGGAGGCGGTTGTTCCATCACGACTCCATTACCTCCGAGATGCTGTCTATTATTGCCATAATAAAAGACTTTTCCTTCTTGAATTATAAAGAAATAGTACCATAAAAGACCCGGCTCATCACCGGAGTTAATTAAAATCTCATACACTCTAGCCCCATCTTTTTCTTCAACAAGTTTCATTTCTAGATTTTCTTCATTAGCTTTATTAAATAAATGTACTTGGGCCTTTTCCACATATTCCTTACAGAAAACCTTTAACCGCAAAATTATCTCAGTATTACAGGCAACTGCTCCAAATGGATTTCGATAAAAGGGCTCGTGTGAATTATGATATATCCAGCTCATAAAAAACCTCCTTTACTCCTTAGGTTAATTCCCTGTAAAGCTTAAGATACTCTTTTGCAGAACCGTCCCAACTGTAATTGGAGTTAAACGCATTTTCCATAATTTTTGTCCATATATTTTTATTCTTATATACCTTAAGAGCTCTTCTTATGGTATATAAAAAATCATGCGCATTATAATTTGTAAAGCTAAAGCCATTACCCTCTCCATTGCTCTCATTATAAGATATGATAGTATCTTTGAGCCCTCCCGTTTCTCGTACTATGGGAAGAGCACCATATCGTAATGCAATAAGCTGGCCTAGTCCACAGGGTTCATAAAGTGATGGCATCAAAAAAATATCAGATGCAGCATAAATCTTACGGGCTAACCCTTCATCAAACTTCAAAACTACACGAAGTTTTTTGGTATGGCGCAAAGCTTTCTGCACTAAAACTTGTTCATATTCTTGATCTCCAGTTCCCACAATAACCAGTTGTACTTCCTCGTTTAACAGCTCATCTAGAATGTGTATAAGTAAATCAAGCCCTTTTTGCGAAGTAAGTCGAGAGACAATCCCTAAAAGTGGAGTTTTCTTCTTTAAGGGTAAACTTAATTCCTCTTGAAGTTTTATTTTATTTAATCTTTTCTCTTCTATGTCATTTTTATACTTTACATATGTATAGGGATCAGTTTCAGGATTATACTCATTATAATCAACTCCATTAAGAATTCCTCTTAATTTATACTCGTTGGCACGAATGAGACCGTCTAGCCCTTCCCCATAAAAAGGATACTTTATTTCATTGGCATATGTTTTACTAACCGTAGTTAAACGGTCACAGTAAACTATACCGGCTTTTAATAAATTAACCTTTCCATTGTACTCTAATTTATCTGAAGTAAAATAATGATCACCCAAACCCAGAATATTATGTAGAATCCAGTGAGTGAATGCCCCCTGGAACTTTAGATTATGTATAGTAAACACTGTTTTGGCTGTAATGTTTTTATTATAAAATTCTTGTAGAAACAAAGGTACCAGAGCTGTTTGCCAATCATGACAGTGAATAACATCCGGCATAAACCCACAATGAGGTAATGCCTCCAAGACAGCGCGGCAAAAAAAGGTAAACCTTTCCGCATCATCAAAATATCCATAATAACCATCTCTTTTAAAATAAAATTCATTATCAAGAAAATAATGAGTTATTCCTTCATACTCTAATTGTTTTATTCCACAATATTGGTTACGCCAGCTAACAGGTACTGTAATTTCTTCTTTATGAAGCATTCTATCCTTAAATTTTTGGGGAATCCACTTATAATTAGGTAAAACTATACGAATATCCACTTTTTCTTTCTTTAAAGCTCGGGGCAAACTTCCTGCAACATCTCCCAAACCTCCTGTCTTCACGAAAGGTCCAGCTTCGGAAGTAACAAATAAAACTTTCATCATCATTCCCCTTTGTTTCTAAATCACCTGTTTCTTACCGACTACCACAGGTCTATCCTTATTCCCTATTAACCGTGAACCTTTCCTAACCAAGACATCTTTATCTAGAATAACCCCATCTAATATAACATCTTCCTCAATTTCAACCTTAGGCATAATTATACTGTTTTTAACCGAAGCACCCTTTGCTATATATACATTGCGGAAGATAATGCTATTCTCAACCGTTCCTTCTATCCTGCATCCGTTAGCTACCATTGTATTTGAGGCTTTAGAAGCATCGGAGTATTTAGCAGGGGGGCCATCTTTATGTTTAGTATAAATCACCCCATATCTAAAAAACAATTCTTTCCATACTTCTGGATTTAGTAATTCAAAATGGTGGCGATAATAATTATTCAATGTATTTATAATGGCTAAATAGCCCTGATGTTCGTACCCATATACTTGTAATTGATGTAACC
>PHAD01000011.1 GCA_002841595.1 Firmicutes bacterium HGW-Firmicutes-12 | reverse complement strand
TTCCGATGATGCCGCTTATATTACTGGTGCGGTATTAAGTGTTGACGGTGGAGTTGTTCTATAGTTAAATATTGTAGAAAATTTGATAATAATTTAAGGTACTCTTATAAGAGTTAATAGGGAAACTGGTGAAAAACCAGTACGGGCCCACCACTGTAAACAGTTACAAATCCCTGATGCGCCACTGGGTTTTATTTACCTGGGAAGGTTGGGATGAGGATAAGCTGTGAGTCAGGAGACCTGCCTTAAATTGATATGATAAGTGAGGGGTATATTTACTTATCGTATTTAGAAAGTGACTTTTAAGATGGGAAGGTCTCTTGGCGCATTGCGTGCACAAGAGACCTTTTGTAAATAAAAGTAAGATTAATATCAAACTTGTTTCTTTTTGTCACATAAGATAAAATTAATTAGCCTACTTAATAGATGAAACAAAATAAGGAGAGAAGGATATGCCCTTTTTAAATGATAAGATCGCTAGCCAATCGCAGCTGAGCTTTCACAAAGCGGCGCCAACAAGAACCTTTCAAGACATTGCTCGCCAGATTGAGGAAGCCATTATTAGTGGTGAACTAAAGCCGCATGATCGTCTCCCGAGTGAAAGAGAACTACAACAATTGTTTGGTGTAGGACGTGCCTCGGTGAGAGAAGCTGTACGAATATTAGAAAGTAACGGGATGCTGGAGGTCAGAACAGGAGCGGTATCTGGAGGAATATTTGTTAAACCGCTTACAACTAGTACGACGGTTGATGGGTTACAAAGGTTATTTTTATTGGAGCAAATAAGTGAAAAAGAACTGATTGAGTACAGAGTGGCAATTGAGAGTATTACCGTATACTGGGCCGCAAGAAGGGCTACAGATGAGGATATTCAGGAGATAGAGCAAATAATTGAAGTAATGGAGGAAGAATCTAATTGGAAACAGTTTCATGATGCAGACTTAGAATTTCACTTAGCCGTTGCTCGTGCTGGCAAAAATAGGATTAATGTTTTGGTTATGCTAGCCATACGACATACGCTCCTTCGGATAATGCAGGAGGCCTTTGCAAATATTATGGAATTGACCCAAGTAAGGGAAGCCTTAATAGAAGAGCACAAAAGGATTTTATTGATGATCAAAACAAAAGACGAACAAGAAGCTAAAAGATTAATGACTGAGCATATAGAGAATTTCTATAAAAATGCTAAATTGGAGTAAAGGACTGGTGCGAACCGGTCTTTTTTTATGCCTGTTTTTGTCTAATCGGCGCTAAACACCTCAGGAGGAGTCAAAACTCTATCTGAATGAAGTTTGTTTTATGGAATTTAAATCGTAGTATTGACATGTCGAATTACATAGTAATATAATAATAGATGTAATGGTAGTACCAAGGAGGCGCTGATATGGAATTAGAAAAGCTAATTGAGAGATTTTGGCAAAAGGACAGACAGGCTTTGAGTAAATTAATAACAATTGTGGAGAATAATAGTCCTTATATGCTGGACGTCATGAAAGCAGTTTATCCTATGACCGGAAAGGCGCACATCTTGGGGGTCACTGGTCCTCCTGGAGCAGGCAAAAGTACATTAGTTGATAAGCTAATCAAAGCTTTTCGCAACGAGGGCCATAAGGTTGGTGTACTGTGTGTGGACCCGAGTAGTATTTATAGCGGGGGTGCTTTCCTGGGGGATAGAATTAGGATGCAATGGGCCTACGAGGATGATGACGTATATTTACGTAGCATGGCTACACGTGGTGAACTAGGTGGTCTAGCTCCGAGAGCTAGTGAAATCATTAAAATTATGGATGCCTTTGGGAAAGACGTTGTTATTGTCGAAACAGTAGGTGTAGGTCAAATGGAAGCAGACATTATCAGATATGCTGATACTAAAGTTGTCGTTTCCGTACCTGGACTGGGCGATCAAATGCAAGCCTTAAAAGGCGGAATATTGGAAATTGCTGATGTTTTTGTTGTTAATAAAGCCGATACCAATGGTGCATTGGAGGTGGTGGATGATCTGAAAATGATGTTGCATCTCAGAAAAGAGAGTGATTGGAAACCTGAAATTGTTTTAACAGAGGCTTTAAATAATAAGGGAACTACGGAATTATACCAAGCGATTCAAACGCATAAGAACTATCTAAACGAATCAGGAACAGCAGCATTAATGAGTCAAACCCGCCGAGAGCACACCTGTCTTTATGCGATGAAGGAAACAATTAAAAAATATATAGATCATAAAATGGAAATTGAAGAGGCAAAACTTATTCAAAAAAAAGTGCGAGAGGGGGGGCTAAATCCCTATCAAGGGGCCAATGAAATTATAAATAATATATTAAAAATCAACATAAGGGAAGGTGAATAATAGTATGACAAATACCGAGCCAAAGAAAAATACCGCTGAGATTATTAAAGAAAACATAACAGGTACAAGTAAAGCTCCGGTTTATGATGAAGGATTTCTGAACAAAGTTAAAGATGGTTTGGATAGCTGGAAAGAGAACGTTGTAAGACCAAATGATTTGAAGGATTGGGAGGTCGTACCATTAACAGTGCTTGGTTCAGAGATCCCTAGAGAAATGGTATATACTCCTTTAAATGTAATGAGTAATGATTACATGGAACAATTAGGAAATCCGGGTGAGGCACCTTTCACAAGGGGTATTCACAGCAATATGTATCGTGGTAGAACATTCACCCAGCGTCAGCTAGTGGGCTTCGGAGCCCCAGAAGACACGAATGCGAGGATCAAGTATTTACTTGATCATGGTGCTACCGGAATAAACCTTCTTTTTGATATGCCGACTATTCAAATGTATGATTGTGATGATCCTATGTCCCTAGGTTCGGTTGGTTCTTGTGGTGTAAGTGTGAACCATGTGGCAGACTGGGAAAAGTTATATGATGGGATTGATATATCTAAGGAAACTTCCTCAATAGTAACGCACTATCCATCAAACTGTGCGTGCCTATTTCCTATGTATCTGGTTATGGCAGAAAAAAGAGGTGTTCCCTGGGATCAACTAAAGGGCAGTGTGCAAAATGATATGACCCTCGAAGAACTTGTGCGCAATTCATCCGAGTTTATCCCCCCTAAAGATTGCTTCCGTATAGAGTGTGACAATATTGAATTTATTCGTAATAATGTACCAAAGTGGAATTTTATTACGCTAAACGGTTATAACTTCCGTGAGTTTGGCACATCTGGTGTAACTGAAATGGCCGTTGCTGCTGCACACGGGATGGCAATTTTAGATGAAATGATACGTCGTGGTTACGAAGTTGACTGGGTAGCCGAGAGATTAGCCTTCTTCTGGTCGGTAGGTATGGACTTCTTTGAAGAGGTAAGCAGACTGCGGGCTATGAGAAGACTTTGGTACCGAATCTTAAAATATAAGTATAATGCCAAAAATCCCCGTTCGACTTGGATGAGATGCCATATCCAAACTTCCGGCATAAGCTTAGTTAGAGAAGAGCCTTATAATAATGCCATTAGATCAGCCTATGAGGCACTTGCAGCTGTCTTTGGCGGGGTTCAATCGATGCACGTTGATTCCTATGATGAGGCTATATCTGTTCCTTCCGAGGAGGCATCTTTGCTGTCTTTGCGTACACAACAAATCATTGAGCATGAAACCGGCGTAACTACTGTAGTTGATCCCTTGGGTGGCTCCTATTATGTAGAATCTCTGACGAATGAGATGGAAAAGAGAATTCTAGAGGAAATAACAGAGATAGAAAACCAGGGTGGTTATGTTGAAGCAATAGCTAATGGATACTTGTCTCGTAAAACCTTCAATTATATGTATAAAGAGAATATGAGAATTGAAAAAGGTGAAATAAAGATAGTTGGTCATAATTATCAGAAGAGTGGAGAAGGAGAAGAGTTTGAAGCTTTCCGCTATCCTGAAGAATGCGAAGCCAAGCAATTACAAAGACTGAATGAACACAGAGAAAATAGGGATAGTGCAGCAGTTGAAAAAGCCCTTGATGACCTAAGAATAGCCTGTAAAGAGGGTAAAAACATTATGGAATACACCGTAAATTGTGCTAGAGCTGGTTGCACTGTTGGAGAAAATTGGAAAGTATTTAAAGAAGTTTTTGGATTGTGGAAAAGGCCGAGCGTATTTTAGTAGAAAGGGGAGGACTACATTGGTAGAAAATAAAATTAAAGTAGTAATGTGTTGTCTGGGACCAGAAACTCATAATCGGGGAATAATGATAGTTAGCAGTATACTCAAAGAAGAAGGTATGGAAGTAGTATACATGGGGAATACGACTGCTGATAATGCCATCAAAGCCGCTGTGGAAGAAGATGTAAGTGTTATTGGTGTTAGCTCGCTTTCGGGTGCACACCTGCGCACTGGAAAACATTTAATAGAGTTATTAAAGAAAAAAGGCTTAGAGAAAAGTATTGCCTGTGTAATTGGCGGGGTTATTCCCCCCGGTGATGTGAAAACACTTAAGGAAATGGGTTTCTCTAACGTATGCGTAAGTGGAACAAAAAGGGATGAACTAGTCGCTGCTATGAAAGTCGCTTCTGCTTCAGTAATTGCGTAGCAATATTGCAGTAAATTTTATCAGTAGCTACAAAATAAAAGCCGCCAGTTGGGGGCTTTTTATTTTGAACTATACGGCTGTATGCTGTACAATGTATGAAAAGCATAATCGACTAATTAAGTCACAAAAAGGATTTCATAAAATTATAGACAAGAGCGGAGGATGAGGATGAATAGTACTGGATTTGTCCAGGTGTATACCGGAAACGGCAAAGGAAAAACTACTGCAGCTATTGGATTGGCTATCCGAGCACTAGGAGCAGGGAAAAAGGTTATGTTCCTTCAATTTATGAAAGCTAAAGTCTATAGTGAGCATAGTATACTTCCTGAAATTTCACCAAACTTAACACTGCAGACGATAGGCAAACCCTTTTTTGTCGTTAAAGAAGGATCCATGTCACCAGAAGAAGCAGCTCAATGGAGAGATAAGGCCGTGTTTTTTCCTCCTGGCCAGCCGCCCCAAGAATATCTAGAGATAATTGCGGGAGGTATGGAGAAAGCGAGGGAAGCTACGACCAGCGGAGAATATGATTTAGTGGTTCTAGATGAATTAAATGTAGCTCTCCATTTTGGACTAGTTTCATGGGAAGAAGTAAAGAGCCTAATTGAAAAAAGGGCGAAAGGTGTAGAGGTAGTCTTAACCGGAAGAGGGGCGACACCAGAGTTAATTGAAACAGCGGATTTAGTAACGGAAATGCGAGAGGTGAAGCATTATTATACTCAAGGTATTGAGGCAAGAAAAGGAATAGAGAACTAATACGATTAATGCGGAAAAGATAATAAGCTTAGTACATAACTGATGTCACATTTAAGAGGCATCAGTTAAATTTATTTTTTATATATTTTCTTAATTGGTATTATCCCAGGGCTTAACACTGGAAACTAAGTAGGTATGAAGTTATAATGAGGTTATAAAACTTTATGGGGGATATTCTGGTGAAGTTTTTCGGGGATTATCATATGCATACGACTTATAGCGATGGTCGAGGTACGGTTGAAGAAATGGTTGTAGCAGCCGCCCAATCTGGCTTAGCAGAAATGGGTATAGCAGACCATGGGCCGGCAAATATAGGAACCGGTGTAAAGAATGAAAAGGTGTTTATACAAATTAAAGAAGAGCTTAGAGCACTGCAATCCAATAATCCTGGTATAAGAACTTATATTGGTGTTGAGTCTAATATATTAAATACTAAAGGTGACTTGGACGTAAGTCGGGAAATTATAGAACAGTTGGATTATCTTTTGGTGGGATTGCATCCCTATATAAGACCGCGGAGAATAAACGAAGCTGGTTGGATCATAAATAACCAAGCTGTTTGGTTATTTCCGCCCTTGAAGTCAAAAGTGATCAATAATAATACTAAAGCACTAACTGAAGCAATATATAAATATGATGTAAGGGCTATTACTCACCCCGGGCTTAAAATGCCCATTGATATACCTGAAGTGGCCAAGGCATGTCTGAAGTGTGATACAGCCTGGGAAATCAATGCTGGCCATCGATTTCCAGACTATCATGAAGTTATAGAGGCGGCACGCTGTGGGGTCGATTTTATAGTTAATAGTGACGCGCATTTTCCAAAGACAGTAGGTCGCTTGGATTATGGCGGAAGTGTTTTGGAAAAAGCGGGTATACCGAGTGAGCGCGTGAAGAACGCGATTGATTGTGAGGAGTGATTTCACGATGAAAGAAAAAAAGAGCTTTACTTTTTTGATTATCACAGGTTTATCGGGTGCGGGCAAGACCCTTGCTGTTAGGGCCTTAGAAGACTTAGGCTTCTTTTGTGTTGATAATCTTCCTCCAGCGCTACTATCGAGATTTGTGAAACTATGCCTTGAAGCAGAGGGAAAGATTAATCGTATAGCTCTGGTAATAGATGTAAGAGGTGGAGGTTTTTTTGATGATTTCTTCAAATCACTTGAAGAAATGAAAACAAACAAGTATCCATATGAAATACTTTTTCTTGAGGCTAGTACTGAGGTATTGGTCAAACGATTTAAGGAAACTAGAAGGCGGCATCCTCTTTCGGTACATGGCAGGCTACTTGAAGATATACTTTTAGAAAGAAAGCGTCTCGAGGAGATGCGAGGTATAGCTAATAAGATAATTGACACGTCGGAAATGACGACAAGTCGGCTTAAGTCACAAATTAATGATCTATACGGACCGAAAAATGAGAAAATAAGAATGAATATCACGGTGATGTCCTTTGGTTATAAATACGGGATTCCTCTTGATGCCGATCTAGTAATAGATGTTCGTTTTATTCCTAATCCTTTTTATGAGGAAAGTCTTTGCAAGCTCACCGGGTGTGATCCCGAAGTCAAAGAGTATGTACTAAATTCACCCATAACTAAAGAGTTTTTAACAAAATATAACGAATTGATTATGTTCTTACTGCCACATTATATTAGGGAAGGGAAAACGCATCTGGTTATAGCTATTGGTTGTACGGGCGGGCAGCATCGTTCGGTTGCTCTATCAAATATTATGCAGGAAATGCTTTCGGGAAGCGAGTATACAGTCGCGGTTAGACACCGAGATATACTAAAAAAAGGTGTTAAGGAGGAACCGGTATGAGGTTCCTACATTGGTTTTTATCTGGGATACACATCAAAAGATGGTTGCTATTTTTTGCTATAGGAATACTGATAACTGGCATAGGACTTGGATTAATCTTTAATAGTCCTATACAAAAGATACTAGGAAGCATTCTAGTTAGTACTAATCAACTAAACACAATAATAATTATGATTACGGGAGTATTAGTCAGTTGTTTAGGATTGTCAATAATACTATACAGCCTCAGGGAGACCTTTAAGTTGCTCCTTCTAGCTACGGTTCCAAATAGTCGAGTCAAAAATGTATATCAACGGCATTATCTAAAAAAGGGACCACGAATAGTAGTTATCGGTGGAGGGACGGGTTTGCCTGTCCTTTTACGAGGAATTAAAGAGTACACTTCTAATATTACTGCAATCGTTCCTGCAACGGATGATGGGGGTAGTTCGGGACGCCTAAGGGGTGAGTTTGGCATACTGCCGCCTGGTGATTTACGTAACTGTTTGGTAGCTTTAGCGGATACGGAGCCAGATATGGAAAATTTATTTAACTATCGCTTCAAAAAGGGAGAATTGTCAGGCCATAATTTAGGGAACCTTCTAATAACAGCTTTGGCCGAAATGTCGGGTAGCTTCGAAACCGCAATTCATGCAGTCAGTAAGGTACTAGCCATACGCGGACGTGTTGTGCCTTCTACTTTGGATAATATTGTGTTGGCGGCAGAGATGCAGGATAAAACAATAGTTATAGGGGAATCAAGTATTGCTCAAGTTGGCAAACTTGTTGAGAGAGTGTTTACTATTCCCCAGCATCCAAAACCGGTGCAAGAAGCGCTCGAAGCCATACTAGAAGCAGATGCGGTAATTCTTGGTCCTGGAAGTCTTTATTCTAGTGTTATCTCTAATCTTTTGGTTCCTGGTATAGTGGAAGCGATTACTAAATCATCCGCATTGAAGGTATATGTATGTAATATTATGACCCAACCAGGAGAAACACTGGGGTATAGTGCAAGTGATCATTTACAGGCTATATATCAACATTCACGGCAGGAATTGGTTGAGTTTATTATAGTTAATAATGAAGAAATACCTATTGAACACCTCAAAAAATATACAAATGAAGGTGCGCAAGTTGTGCAAGTGGATATAGAAAAATTAGAAAAACTAAAAGTGGGGATCATTTCTGCTTCACTTTACCAAGAAAAAGGGTATATTCGTCATAACCCCCACAAGATTGCTCATTTAATAATAAAAAAGGTATCTGAGGTTAAAGGACCAAGAACGTTAACAAATATCTTCGAACAATACCTATTATCTACTCAGCCAGAAAAAACACAAAGAGAGTACTTTTAATACGAGGTGATTAAAAAATGTCTTTTTCCACGCAGACCAAAGACGAATTAGCTCGTATCATCCCGACAAGGCCCTGCTGTCAGCTGGCAGAGTTGGCTGCTTTAGTAAGGATGGATGGTACAATTACGATCAATCCTGAGCAAAAAATAGGTCTCTGTGTTAAAACTGAGAATGCCGGTGTAGCAAGGAAGATATTCCGCCTTGCTAAACAAATATTTGATTTTAATGTGGAAATAAAAGTGCAGAAAAGAAAGCGTTTGAAAAAAACCAATATTTATAGTATTAACTTTGTTCACCGTTCGGAGATGAGTTCGTATCTTAAAATCTTAGGTATATTAAATGAGGACGGTACTATATCTCATTCAATAAAAAAGTCAATGTATAAAACCCAATGCTGTCGTCGCAGTTATTTGCGTGGGGCCTTCTTGGGCGCTGGTTCCGTGAATAGACCCGAAGGTAACTACCATTTAGAGATAATAACCAATAGCTTAGAATACTCTCGTTCTTTAGCTGGAGTTATGAATAAATTCTCAGAAATACAGGCCAAAGTGGGCAGCAGAAAGAAAATGCATTTTGTTTATCTAAAAGAAAGCGATCAAATTGTGGCCTTCTTGAATATTATTGGAGCACACCAGGCGCTTCTAAGTTTCGAGAATATTAGAATAGTCAAGGGAATGCGCAATCAAGTTAATCGCCTAGTAAATTGCGAGACGGCTAATCTCAATAAAACCGTAAATGCATCATTGAAACAGGTTGAAAATATAAGATTGATCGATGATACCTTAGGACTAGATAAACTTCCTGTGCGTCTGCAGGATATAGCACGTTTGCGATTGGAAAACCCAGAAGTCAGCTTAAAAGAGCTAGGTGAGTTGATGGAACCACCTATTGGTAAATCAGGAGTGAATCATCGAATGCGTAGAATTGAAGAAATAAGTGAAGATTTAAAGCTTCGGTTACGTACCTCTAATATAATAAGAATTAAATAAAAAATCTTGCTGTATTATTTGAATTAATTTAGTATAATTTTATGAGGTTGGAGTTTTTCAAAGAGGAGTTGGAGGTGAAAATATGGCTCATATAATTAATGAGGAATGCATTTCTTGTGGTGCTTGTGCTGCTCAATGTCCAGTAGAAGCGATTAGTGAAGGCGGCGACAAATACATTATTGATGCTGATACTTGCACTGACTGCGGTGCTTGTGTTGATGCCTGTCCTGTAGATGCAATTAGTCCTGCGTAAATTACCCAAATTATGAACACTCAAAAAGCGGCGTGTAGCGGATGAGCTATACGTTGTTTTTTTATAATATTTCTATTATTATTTTTTTCAAATATTGTTAGAATTTTTTATTAATTTGTGTATATAAATTAAATAGGGACGTCCAGATAAAATATCCAGCAAAAAATAGCAGGAATTTAATAAAAAACAACGAAAAATTAACATTAATGGTATGATGATTGAAAGGTATCTTGGAAGGGGTTTATAAAATGCAACTTAATTATGGACTGCGCCTCGAACAGAGCCAAAAACTTATAATGACTCCCGAACTGAGACAGGCCATAAAGATTCTTCAGCTGTCGTTTATGGAATTGTCTGACTACGTCGATCAGATGGTTACAGAAAATCCTCTGATTGAAATAAAAGAAGAAAAAGAGAACAATGAGTATGATAAAAAGGAAACAGAAATAGATTGGGAATATTATTTAAATGGAAACTATGATTCAGCAGAACCTCGTCAGTATAAAGAAATTAAACCTGAGGTACCTTTCGAGGGCTTTATGAGTAAAGGGATCAGTTTAGATGAGCATCTTTATTCGCAACTCGGCTATTTAGCTTTAAACAAAACAGAGTACCGCATAGCTAGCTATCTAATTGGCAATATGAATCCCTGTGGATATATTTATGTATCATCTGAACAGGCTGCCGCAGACTTAAAAGTTTCTGTTAAGCAAGTAGAAAAAGCAATTAGAATAATACAGGGATTTGACCCTTCTGGTGTAGGAGCTTCTAGCTTAAGTGAATGTCTAATCATCCAGCTAAAACAAAAAGGTTTTGAAGATTCTGTATTGTATGAATTAGTAACAAATCATCTGGAGCTTATTGCCGCAGGGAAGCTTAACCAGGCGGCACAAAAATTAAACGTACCAGTGGCACGCATTCAGGAAATGGCTGATTTGATAAAAACTCTAAACCCTAAGCCTGGAGCTTCATATGGTTGCGGGGATATCCGGTATATTGTACCTGATGTGACGGTTGAACGTATTGAAGACGACTTTGTAATATATTTGAATGATAACCATATACCAACTTTAACTATTAATAAAGTTTACAGCTCTATCTTAAAAAAGAGTAATAATGCTGATGACTCAACCCGTGATTTTGTTGAGAGTAAGTTACACCAAGCCCTTTGGTTAATTAGGAGTATTGAACAAAGGCGCATGACTATATACCAGGTCACCAATGCATTAGTTAAGACCCAACGACCCTTTTTTATGCATGGTATTAAATATCTTAAGCCTTTAACATTAAAACAGATAGCTGAACAAATAAATGTTCATGAATCGACAGTTAGTCGTGCTACAGATAATAAATACATTCAGACTCCGCAAGGTATTTATGATTTTAAGTTCTTTTTTAGCTCTGGACTACAGACAGATAGTGGGGAATCTGCCTCCTCTGAAAGTATTAAACGATTATTACAGGAAATCATAAAAGAGGAAGAACCAACTAAGCCATATAGCGACCAAAAGATAAGTAATATAATACAAGGGCGTGGTATTAGTATTGCACGTCGTACAGTAGCAAAATACCGAGAGGAAATAGGCATCCCCAATGCGGGATTTCGTAAGAGATATTCTTAATCAAAGCTATTTTTAAGAATATCCACTCTAAATATATCTGTTAAATATATGTAATTGATCTTGTAAGTTCAAACGCAATTTGTTAAATTTATAGTTAGAGGGTAGCAAAAAGTGGATATAATATATGCATAGTGGGACATAAAATGGCCAAGGGAGGACTGATTGTGAACGAGACAGTACGCCTGTTATCAAAGTTCACACCAGAAATAATAGATTTGCTGGAAAGGCGGTATAATATACTTCGTGCAATAAAAAATGGCCAACCTCTTGGCAGGCGTTTATTGGCAGAACAGCTTTCACTGGGTGAAAGAGTGGTGCGCGGAGAACTAGATTTCTTAAAGAACCAGCAGCTACTAGTATCTAATACAGCTGGCGTTTCCTTGACCTTGGAATGTGAGTCATTAATGCTACAGCTTGGAGAGCTAGTACATAAATTACGTGGATTAATTACTTTAGAGAGAAATTTGACACAAAAGCTAGGTTTAGAGAAGGTTTATATTGTGCCTGGGGATGTGGATAATGACCGTAGCATTTTGCATGAAATTGGGAAAATGGGAGCAAGATTTATACGAGATGTAGTAAAGGATGATTGGGTTGTTGCGGTAACAGGCGGTACAACAATGGCAGAAGTAGCTTATAGTTTTCCGAAATCAGCTGGCAAGAAAAATGTACTCATAGTTCCAGCCCGGGGAGGATTAGGAGAAGATGTTGATATCCAAGCCAATACAATAGCGGCTGGGATAGCTCAAAGGTTAGGTGTGTCTTATCGTTTATTGCACGTACCTGATGGGATCTCCGAGGAAACATTGGATAAATTGATGTTAGAGAACAGGGTACAGGAGGTTATTACTTTATCTAGACACGCTAATCTATTGGTGCATGGAATAGGCAACCCCATGGAAACAGCGAAACGACGTGACTTGAACTGGCCGAAACTATTTGAAGGGACCAATAAATCTGCGGTTGGCGAAGTTTTTGGTTATTTTTTTGCGGCCGATGGTTCCATAGTAAAAACGACTCCAACAGTTGGACCTACCCTTGAAGAATTGGCAGAATTAGATTTAGTTGTAGCGGTAGCCGGAGGTCGTGGAAAAGCAGAGGCAATTCTTGCAGTATTAAAGCATGGATTTGTCGATATACTTTTCACTGATCAGGGAGCGGGTGAACGCATTCAGGAGTTATTAGAGATTTAATGTGGTTAATAAATTAAAATAATAAGGTATTAATGAAAGGGGTTAAGATTTATGAAAAGAGTAGGTATAAATGGATTTGGACGTATTGGTAGAAACGTTTTTAGGGCAGCTATGAAAAATAAGGATTTGGAGTTTGTGGCAGTAAATGATTTAACAGATGCACAAACACTAGCGCATCTTCTGAAGTATGATTCTGTACACGGTATCTTCGAGGGTACTGTAGAGGTAAAAGGAAATACCATAGTGGTTAATGGTAAAGAGATAAAGGTATTAGCGGAAAGGGATCCGGCGAAACTGCCGTGGAAAGAGTTGGGAGTTGATATTGTTGTTGAGTCCACAGGACTTTTTACAGATGCGGCAAAAGCAGGGGCCCATCTAGAAGCGGGAGCTAAAAAGGTAATAATTTCAGCTCCGGCTAAAGGTGAGGATATTACAATTGTTATGGGAGTTAATCAGGATAAATATGATCCAGCCCAACATAATATTATTTCCAATGCGTCGTGTACTACTAATTGTCTTGCTCCGGTGGTTAAAGTACTACACGATAAATTTACAGTACAGCGTGGATTAATGACTACTGTTCATTCCTATACAAATGATCAGAGTATACTTGATCTGCCGCATAAGGATCTTCGCCGCGCTAGAGCCGCCGGAGTATCCATTATACCGACAACTACTGGAGCTGCTAAAGCAGTAACCCTTGTGCTTCCAGAACTAAAGGGTAAGCTTAATGGTTTTGCCATGCGTGTACCGACACCTAATGTCTCTGTAGTAGATTTTGTGGCTGATTTAGGACGTGAGGTTACGGCCGAAGAGATTAATGCTAGTCTAAAGGAGGCAGCAGAAAGTTTTCTTAAAGGAGTAATGGCATATTCTGACGAACCTTTAGTTTCGAAAGACTATAATGGTAATCCTAATTCTTCTATAGTAGACGGCTTATGCACACTAGTAGTAGATGGCAATATGGTGAAGGTTGTGTCTTGGTATGATAATGAATGGGGTTACTCTTGTCGTGTTGTTGATTTAGCTGGCTTCATAGCAGCACGTTTATAAAATTATTTGAGTAACCATAAATTAAATAAAGGGGGCATTTTAGCGTGAACAAAAAGACCATTAGGGACATAGAGACCGCCGGAAAAAGAGTGTTGATTCGTGTAGATTTTAATGTCCCAATGGAGAAAAGTGTCATCACCGACGAAACACGTATAATTAAAACATTACCTACTATTAGGTATTTGATAGATAAAGGGGCAAAGGTTATTCTTGCGACCCATTTAGGAAGACCCAAGGGGAAATTTGTACCAGAATATAGTGTAAAGCCGGTAGCCCAGTATTTAAGCATTATACTGGGACAAGAGGTTTTGTTTGCCGCTGACTGTGGTGGAGAGGAATCTAAAAAGATAACGGCAGAAATGAAACCCGGGCAGGTTGTCTTACTTGAAAACACGCGCTTTTATGCAGGTGAAGAAAAAAATGATCCAGAAATGAGCAGCAGCTTAGCTAAACTGGCAGATATATATGTTAACGATGCTTTTGGGGCTGCCCATCGTGCTCATGCTTCCACGGAAGGAGTGGCCCATTTTCTGCCTGCTGTAGCAGGTTTACTAATGGAGAAAGAGATTTCAATATTAACAGAAGTTCTTAATAAACCTAAGGCTCCTTTTTTAGCAATTTTGGGCGGAGCGAAGGTGAGTGATAAGATCCCTGTAATGAAGAGTTTATTGGACAAAGTTGATACACTTTTGGTAGGCGGAGGAATGGCTAACACTTTGCTAAAAGCCTCAGGAATCGATATGGGGGAATCTTTGATTGAAGATGAGGTTATAGAAGAGGCACGCAGTATATTACTACAGGCTGAAAAGAAAAACGTTAAAGTGCTCTTACCTCTAGATGTTGTAATAGCACAGGAGTTAAAAGCGGATGTTGAAATAAGGGTAACAGCCATAGAGGATATTCCTACCGGTTGGTTGGCTTTAGATATAGGACCAAAGACTATTAAAGCCTATATTGAAATGATTAATAATGCAGCGACTATTCTTTGGAATGGACCCTTAGGTGTATATGAAATTGAACAATTTTCACAAGGAACTAACAAGATAGCGGATGCAGTAGCTAACTCTGCAGCCAGGACGGTTATTGGTGGTGGAGATGTGGTTGCAGCAGTAGAAAAAGCCGGGTTAGCAGACAAAATATATCATATTTCAACAGGGGGCGGGGCCACGCTTGAATTCCTGGAAGGACGGATATTACCAGGCTTGGAAGCCCTACAGGAGCGAGAGGAGGATACTGGAAATGCGCCTTCCCATAATTGGAGCGAACTGGAAAATGCACAAGACTATTCGTGAAGCAGAGAGCTTTGCTGCAGAATTTCCGGCAGATGCGGATCTTTATCGAAAAGTAGAAGTAGTTATCTTTCCAACCTTTACTGCTCTTGCAGTAGTCGGAAATGCCTTGCGAGGTACAGGAATTAAGATGGGGGCACAGAATATGCACTTTGAAACAAAGGGAGCGTTTACTGGTGAAATATCCCCAAATATGCTCCTGGATGCAGGATGTAGTTATGTATTACTAGGGCATTCTGAGCGAAGGCATATTTTTAAAGAAACTAACGAATTCATAAATAAAAAGGTTAAGGCAGCCTTAGCCCATGGCCTAGTACCAATTCTTTGTATTGGAGAGACTCTTGAGGAAAGACAAAATGGTAGAACAGAAGACGTATGCAAAGAACAATTGCTAGGATCATTGACAGATATTGAAGCAAGGGACATTACAACTATGGTTGTTGCCTACGAACCTGTATGGGCAATAGGAACAGGAGTTAACGCTACCTCTCAAGATGCCGAGGAGACAATTGCTTTTATAAGAAGAATCATTCATGAAAAGTATGGGCAGAAAGCGGGAGAGAGCGTTAGAATTCAATATGGCGGTAGTGTAAAGCCAACCAATGCACGTGAATACTTCTCAAAAGAGAACATTGATGGTGCTCTGGTTGGTGGTGCAAGTCTTGAAGTAGATTCTCTTTCTGAGATAATTAAAAGTGCTGGCATTATTTGAATTACCTGTTAAGATTATGTAGCTAAGTACTATATTATGGTTGAAGCAAGGGGGAACTGGATTGTCATATAGACCTGTGATGTTGGTTATACTTGATGGCTGGGGTGTTTCCACCCATAAAGATGGGAACGCTATAGCTAGTGCAAAAAAACCTTGCTATGACCGATTAGTTTCTCGATTTCCTAATACCACACTACAAGCTTCTGGAGAATATGTTGGATTACCTGACGGACAAATGGGCAATTCCGAGGTAGGACATCTTAATATTGGGGCGGGAAGGGTTGTTTACCAGGAACTAACTCGTATCAATAGGGCGATTAGAGAAAAAGAATTTCAGAAAAATAACGTATTGCTTGAAGCAATAGATAATGCTGTGCATAATAATAAAGCTTTACATTTGATGGGGCTTCTCTCTGACGGGGGAGTCCACAGTCATATCGAACATCTGTATGCATTGCTGGATATGGCTGTTGCAAGGGGTCTACAGGAGGTGTACATCCATGTGCTTTTGGATGGACGTGATGTACCTCCGGCTAATGCAAAGCAGTATATTCTCGCTTTGGAAGATAAACTAAAGACTTTAGGTATAGGAAAAATTGCCACAGTATCAGGGCGATACTATACGATGGACAGGGATAATCGTTGGGATAGGGTAGAAAAAGCCTATATTGCTATGGTCAAAGGAGAAGGAAATAAGGCTAGTATGGCTCTTGAAGCGGTGGAGCGGGCTTATGATATGAAACAAACAGATGAATTTGTCGAACCCACCGTAATTATATCAAAAGAAGGGTTGCCGATAGGCAAAGTGCGCTCTGGAGATGTTATGGTTATGTTCAATTTTCGAGCCGATCGGGCCAGGCAGATTTCCCATGCTTTTACGGACCGAGATTTTCCATATTTCGAAAGACCAACAGGTTATCTCGAACTCCATTACGTCTGTTTTACTCAATATGATATTACCTTGAATGTTCGGGTAGCCTTTCCCCCTCAAAATCTAAAAAACACTTTGGGGGAGGTTGTCAGTGCCGCTGGCTTGAAGCAAATGAGGATAGCCGAGACAGAAAAGTATGCTCATGTAACTTTCTTTTTTAATGGAGGATTGGAGAATCCATATATCGGTGAAGATAGAGTATTAGTTTCTTCGCCCAAAGTTGCTACATATAATCTACATCCCGAAATGAGCGCGGTAGAGGTTACAGATAAGACTTTAGAAATAATTAAAGGGAATAAGCATGAATTAATTATTTTGAATTATGCTAATGCTGATATGGTGGGACATACCGGTCAGTTTGATGCTGCTATAACAGCAATAGAAACGGTGGACTTAAGTTTAAGCAGATTAGTTGAGCCGGTCTTTGAAAAGGGTGGGGTACTCATTATTACAGCTGACCATGGTAATGCTGAGAGTATGCTCGAGCCAAGAACTCAGCAGATAGTTACAGCACATACTTCTAATGTAGTTCCGTTAATTCTAGTTGGTAAGGGGCTTGAAAAAATCACCCTGCGTGAGGGGAGTCTTCAAGACATCGCCCCAACTATTATGGAGCTATTGAGGTTACCAAAGCCTAAAGATATGACTGGAGAAAGCTTAATTATTAGATAATAAAAGTATTTTTTAATGAGGAGGTTTTTTATGAGTACAATAGCTGATATTTTTGCCCGTGAAATTTTGGATTCTCGAGGTAATCCCACAGTAGAAGTAGATGTAATATTAGAAGACGGATCTTTTGGACGTGCTGCCGTGCCGTCTGGAGCGTCAACGGGGGCATATGAGGCTGTTGAATTAAGGGATGAAGATGAGAGCCGTTATATGGGTAAAGGCGTGATGAAGGCTGTCACAAATGTCAATGCTGTTATAGCACCGGCGTTGATTGATGCAGATGCACTGGATCAAGTGGGTATTGACAGGATATTAAATGAAATGGATGGAACTCCTAATAAGGGCAAGCTTGGAGCTAATGCTATGTTAGGGGTCTCTTTAGCTGTAGCTAAAGCCGCTGCAGATTACATCGGAATGCCTTTATATCGTTATATAGGTGGGGCTAATGTAAAAGAACTACCTGTACCAATGATGAATATTCTAAACGGTGGTAAGCATGCCGATAATAATGTGGATATCCAAGAATTCATGGTTTTGCCAGTGGGAGCATCGTCCTTTAGTGAGGCTTTGCGTATGGGTGCAGAAGTATTCCATAATCTCAAAGCAGTTCTAAAGAAGAAAGGATATAATACTTCTGTCGGTGATGAAGGTGGCTTTGCTCCGAATTTGAGCTCTAATGAGGAAGCCTTAGAGGTTATAGTTGAGGCCATACATGCGGCGGGTTATAAGCCGGGGGATGATATCAGACTTGCTTTGGATGTCGCAGCAACCGAACTATATAAGGATGGGGAATATCATCTGGCAGGGGAAGGACTAAGAAAAAATTCAACTCAAATGGTCGAGTATTATTCCACTTTAGTAGATAAGTACCCGATAATCTCGATTGAGGACGGGCTTTCTGAAGATGATTGGGAAGGTTGGCAGGAAATGACACGGGTATTAGGTAAAAGGTTGCAAATCGTGGGTGATGATTTATTTGTCACAAACACTGAAAAATTAGCTCGTGGTATTCAAATGGGTGTAGGAAACAGTATTCTGGTAAAAGTAAATCAAATCGGGACATTAACAGAGACGTTAGATACCATCGAGATGGCCAAAAGAGCAGGCTATACAGTTGTTATTTCACATCGTTCCGGAGAAACTGAGGATGTAACGATTGCTGATCTTGTTGTTGCGGTTAATGCAGGACAGATTAAAACAGGAGCTCCATCGCGGACTGATAGGGTTGCAAAATATAATCAACTGTTAAGAATTGAGGAAGAATTAGATACTTCAGCGGTATATAAAGGAATGGAAGTATTCTATAATCTTAAATAGCTTAACAATCCTTTTGAAGAAAAAGTTGTATACCCTATGATGATGTGTTAAAATAGCCATGGTAATTAGAAGGGGGTGTGATACGCCTTGAAAACGGTTGTTTTTGTTTTACAGATAATAGCATCAATTGGTCTTATTGCTACAGTTCTTCTCCAGTCAGGAAAAAGTGCCGGTCTATCTGGTGCCATTGCCGGCGGTGCAGAAAGTGTTTTTGGCAAGAAAAAAGGGCTGGATGATTTCTTAAGCAAGCTTTCGACAATTTTTGCTATTTCCTTTATGATACTTACACTGTTATTATCCTTGCCTGTTCTCAATTAAAGAGTTGTACCTAAGGAGGAAGAAAAGAGATGAATTTTACGTTTTGGGCACCTTTAGCAGGGGTGCTAGCTCTTTTGTTTGCCCTTTATTTGGCAAATAAAATTATGAAAGTAAGTCCCGGCAATGAGGCCATGCAGGAAATTGCCCACGCTATTCATGAAGGAGCGATGGCGTTCTTATTTAGAGAGTATAAGACATTAGTAGTATTCGTTGCAGTAGTGGCTACATTTATTGTAGCGGTGGGGATAATGACTCCAGGAGCTGAAAGTTTGCAGCCTGAGACGGCGATTGCTTTCATCATCGGGGCAATATGTTCTGTTGCCGCTGGTTTTATAGGAATGCACGTAGCTACCAAAGCTAATGTAAGAACGGCCAATGCCGCTCATGAAAGTGCCAACAAAGCTTTAGGTGTAGCCTTTTCCGGTGGCGCAGTTATGGGTATGTCTGTAGTTGGTCTTGGCTTGGTGGGTCTAGGAATTGTAACTTTCCTTTTTGATGACCCTACTATTATAAATGGGTTTGCTTTAGGTGCTAGTTCAATCGCTCTGTTCGGTCGCGTGGGTGGCGGTATTTTCACCAAGGCGGCGGACGTTGGGGCTGACTTAGTAGGAAAAGTTGAAGCCGGAATCCCCGAAGATGATCCGCGCAACCCAGCCGTTATTGCTGATAACGTTGGTGATAATGTAGGTGATGTAGCTGGAATGGGCGCTGACCTGTTTGAATCCTATGTTGGCTCTATTATTGCGGGTATGGCACTGGCAGTTGCGTTCGGTTTAGGAAGAAACGGAATTATTCTACCTATCTTAATTGCCGCAGCTGGAATAGTGGCTTCCATTATAGGAACTTTCTTTGTACGGACGAATGAAGGTGCTAATGCTTCAAAAGCGTTAAGTATGGGAACTTATGTTGCTGCAATTCTTTCCGTTATCGCTACATATTTTCTTGCTACCAACTTGTTGCCTACAAGTGGTGTGGTCACTGGAATAGGAGTATTTATCGCCACATTAGCAGGATTGTTGTCCGGAGTAATTATAGGAAAGATAACTGAGTATTATACTTCCGCTGATTATAAACCTGTCAAAGAAATAGCTAAGGCTTCACAAACTGGTGCGGCAACCAACATTATTGAAGGTTTTTCAACTGGTATGTTAAGTACAGCCCTTCCTATCATTGTCATTGTAGTGGCTATTCTAGTATCGTATAAATTTGCAGGTCTTTATGGTATAGCTCTTGCTGCAGTGGGTATGCTTTCTACAACTGGTATGGTAGTTGCGGTTGACGCTTATGGTCCCGTAGCTGATAATGCGGGCGGGATTGCAGAAATGGCAGGATTAGATCCTAAGATTAGAAAGATCACTGATGCCCTTGATTCTGTAGGTAATACGACAGCTGCTATTGGTAAAGGATTTGCGATTGGTTCTGCAGCTTTAACAGCTTTAGCTTTATTTTCGGCGTATACAGCAGTAGCAGGGATTAAGCAAATAGACCTTTTGAATCCTTCTGTTGTAGCAGGTCTTTTCATAGGGGCAATGCTACCGTATCTTTTCTCATCTATGACTATGAAGGCAGTAGGAAGAGCAGCTTTTGAAATGATTGAAGAAGTGAGACGGCAGTTTAAAACCATTCCTGGTCTGATGGAAGGTAAAGCCAAACCTGATTATAATACTTGTGTTAGTATCAGTACGGCTGCTGCTATAAGAGAGATGATATTACCTGGTGTACTAGCTATTGCAGCCCCGATTATTGTGGGCTTATTACCGGGATTAGGTAAAGAAGCATTGGGTGGAATGCTAGCCGGTGCTACAGCTTCAGGCTTCCTCTTGGCAGTTATGATGGCTAATGCCGGTGGCGCCTGGGATAATGCCAAAAAATATATTGAAGCCGGCAATTATGGTGGTAAAGGCTCTGTAGCCCATGCTGCTGCAGTTAACGGGGATACCGTGGGTGACCCCTTCAAGGATACATCAGGTCCGTCAATAAACATCTTAATCAAATTGATGACGATTGTAGCCTTGGTGTTTGCTCCACTCTTTATGTAAACAATAAATATATCCAGGATACTAAAGGTCGAACCTGTAAAAAGGTTCGACCTTTACTTTTTTGCAGTCTAGCTTTAGAAGCTCGTCATATTATTCCAGTTAGGTTATAATTAGGGTTATACAAACATTACAAAGATTTTAGGGTAGGTGAGATAATGGGATTTGTTCACCGTAACGCACAACCCTTTTTTATGTTAGGGGATAAAAAAATAATTTGTCTATTAATTCATGGATTTACCGGCTCTCCGGCTGATGTGGGGGTATTAGGGACATATTTACATGATAAAGGCTATGTAGTATCTTCTATCCTTCTTCCTGGTCATGGAACTACGCCGGAAGATATGTTAAAAACTGCCTGGCCGGACTGGTATGGTGCGGTAGAAGAGGAATATCTAAGAATAAAAAAAGAGTATGAAGATTATCATATAGTTCCAATGGGGCTCTCGATGGGCGGGATACTTGCTTTACATCTGGCGTCAAATTACCAGGTTCCCGGGGTAGTATGTTTCAGTGCCCCAATCTATATGGTTGATGAACGAGCCTACGAGGCCTCGCGATTTGATAATGACTTTATTCCGAAGAACAATGACCCCGAAGATATTAAAAGGGAAATGGCTGAAGGGAGATTTTCTTATAACGTCATGCCGACTAAACCTTTAGTATCATTGTTTGAACTTATTGATAAAGTGAAGCCGGAACTTGGCGTAATTGGAGCTCCTGCACTAATTATCCAATCTACCGATGACAATACTGTAAAGCCTGAGAGTGCGACATATATTTATGAGCAGTTAGGAAGTGAAAATAAAAAGTTACTCTGGTTGAAAAAATCAGGTCACGTTATTACGCTAGGAATGGAACGCAACCAAGTGTTTCAGGCTGTAGAAGTATTTTTACAAGAAATTTTTACTGCATAAGGAGGTAGCGATATGGAGATAGATTATAATCATCACTGTTTTGGTTGTGGTGAGCTTAATTCACAGAGTTTGAAGCTCAAATTTCTGCAGGGAGTGGATGGGGTCTATACTATTTTCACACCTGGGGATTACCATCAAGGCTATCCGGGCATAATGCATGGCGGCATAACCAGTACACTTCTAGATGAAGTTATGTCAAATTGTATAGTTGCCATTGGTTTTAGAGCCGTGACAGCGAGACTAGAAGTGCGGTTTAGACAGAGCATACCGCTATACAGACAATTACGCATAGAAGGAAGGATAACTGGAAGAAAGAGGCGTGTGGTCGATACAGAAGGATATATATATCTTGATGGGGAGATTGCTGCGGAGGCTACAGCAAGATTTATGATAGTTCAAGACGGTGTATTATATTAATTATTTAGGTTGCTTTGATAAGTAAGGGAGGGCTTAATCAAATGATGAAACGTGAGGAAGCAATAACTCTGATTGAGAAGAATATTCATACCAAGAATCTAATAAAACACTTTTTGGCGGTTGAAGCTGTCATGGGGGCCCTAGCCCAGTATTTTCATGAAGATGAAGAAAAGTGGAAGCTTGCTGGGTTACTCCATGATATTGATTACGAGAAAACAAAAGATCAGCCTGAACTTCATAGTATGCTAGGAGCGGAAATGCTCGAAGAGGAGGATGTTCCGACTGATGTAATTGATGCAATAAAATGCCATAATCATATCCACGGATTGGAAAGAAAAACACTAATGGATAAAGCTCTTTTTGCTACAGATCCTGTTACCGGACTAATTGTTGCAGGCGCCCTGATTCGCCCGGAAAAGAAATTGGAAGCTGTAGATGTTGAATCTTTAATTAAGCGGTTTTATGAAAAAGCCTTTGCCCGAGGAGCAAGTCGTGAGCGCATTGCAGCTTGTAGTGACCTTGGACTAAGTTTAGAAGAGTTTTTGAGCATCGCCTTAGTTGCTATGAGAGAAAATCATGAGCAACTTGGATTGTAGAGGTGTAAAGCGGGGCAGGATATAGTTAAAGTATCCTTTATTTTAATGAGGAGTGAATATTATGCTAACGCAAGAAATCATACTCGAATATATGCTGCAGCATTCCTATAAGCCTATAACTGCAGAAGAACTTGTTAAAGAACTTGGTCTCAATGAGAATAAACTATTGCTAGAGATACTTCGAGATATGGAGGTTCAAGGAATTGTTATATTGAACAGAAAAGGTCGCTATGGGCTCCCGCAGAAGATGAATCTATGCGTAGGAAGACTCCAAGGTAACCCTAAGGGGTTTGGATTTCTAATACCAGATGATCCTATTGAGCAAGATGTTTTTATACCTAAGGAAGATCTAAACGGAGCGATGCATAATGACCGAGTAATAGTAAGGCTTTACCGGCATCTGGAGGATGGACGAAGAAGAGAAGGAAGTATAATCCGCATACTAAAGAGAGCTAATGAACAGGTAGTCGGTACGTTTGAAAGCAGTCGAAACTTTGGTTTTGTCATTCCTGATGACAAACGAATTGGACATGATATCTTCATCCCTAAGGAAGAAACAGCAGGCGCAAAAAACTATGAAAAAGTAGTAGTAACAATAACAAGGTGGCCTGAAGCTAGGCGTAACCCAGAAGGAAAGGTTATTGAAGTACTAGGGCATAAAAATGCACCTGGCACAGATGTTCTTTCTATTGTGCGTAAGTTCCGGTTGCCTGAGGCTTTTCCTTCCGAAGTATTAAATGCGGCTGAAAGAATACCACTTAAAATAGCTGACGAAGAGTTACATAATCGTAAGGACTTACGTAGTCTTCCTCTTGTAACAATTGATGGGGAGGATGCCAAGGATCTTGATGATGCCGTTAGTTTGGAAATACTCTCTAATGGCAACTACTACTTAGGTGTGCATATAGCTGATGTCGGATATTATGTTAAAGAGGGATCTTTGCTAGATCAAGAAGCTTTGAAAAGGGCCACCAGTGTTTATCTTGTTGATCGTGTGATTCCAATGCTGCCGCAACGTCTGTCTAATGGTATTTGTAGCCTTAACGCAAATGAAGATAGACTAGCCATGACCTGTTTTATGGAAATAAATGAAGAAGGAACGGTCGTAAACTATGAGATTTGTAGTTCGGTAATTGAAGTTAAAGAAAGAATGACTTATAAAAATGTACGTAGAATCTTAGAAGATGCAGATGCGGAGTTATTAACGCGTTATGGTGAGTATTTGAAAACATTTGAATTAATGAGAGAGTTATGCCTTATATTGCGTGCGAAGCGGTTGAAGCGCGGTGCTATTGATTTTGATTTTCCTGAAGCCAAAGTAATACTGGATGAAACAGGTAAACCAGTAGAAATAGTCAAAAGAGAGCGTTCGATAGCAGAAATGATAATAGAGGAATTTATGATAGCGGCAAATGAAACAGTAGCAGAGCAATATTACCGGTTGGAGGTACCCTTTCTCTATCGTGTGCATGAAGAGCCTGCTCTCGATGATATTACTGAACTAAATGAGTTCTTGGGGATATTTGGCTACTTCATAAAAACAAATAAACGTGGAGAGGTTACCCCCCAATCACTTCAGCGCATCGTAGAGAAAACAAAAGGACAGCCCGAGGAAAGGGCTGTAAGTATGACGGTCCTAAGGTCAATGAAGCATGCTCGTTATGCTCCTGAGGCTATTGGCCATTTTGGTCTCGCCGCTGACTACTATTCACATTTCACCTCTCCTATTAGAAGGTATCCTGACTTGGCAATACACAGGGTTATTCGTGAGTTTTTAGAAAAAGGCTCTATACAAAAAGATAGATTAAAACAACTTAAAAAGTTAATGATAGAATATGCAACGCAGTCTTCAATGCAAGAACGGATTGCTGAAGATGCTGAAAGAGAATCGGTTGACTTAAAGAAGGTTGAATACATGAAAGATACGGTAGGGCAGACATTTACAGGTTTTATCAGTGGAGTTAAGTCCTTCGGATTCTTTGTGGAATTGCCAAATACTGTTGAAGGTTTAATCCATGTCTCAAATTTAAATGACGATTATTACCTCTATGACGAACGGCACTTGATGCTTGTTGGTGAACATACGAAGAAGGTGTTTCGTATTGGGGATACAATAGAGGTTAAGGTTGCCAGGGTTGACGTTGAGGAAAGGCAGATTGACTTTGAATTAGTAGAAGATAAGAATAATAAAATTGGTCGCAAGAAGAAGTATAAAGGCAATCAAAACCTTGACTCTCCGATTGTATCTGGTATAATTAAGTAGATAGTACGTTGAATACGTTCTTGCAGAAAGACTACATTTTATGATATAATAGAGACTCTGTCGGTTTCAATTGAAACTCCTCAGGGTCTTCTTGTACTATTGATAAGTATAAATGCAACTAAGGCTTCGCCATCGCCAGAGGCTTGACGTAGCCAAGTTTTCTTTACACATCATGGGTTTTATAGCTAAACGAGAAGTAAATTATAAAGGTGAAAAATTATGTCAGAACAAAAAATTAAAATAGTAGCTGAAAATCGTAAAGCTAGGCATGATTTCTTTATCGACGAAACCTATGAAGCCGGAATTGCGTTAACAGGAACGGAAGTTAAATCGCTCCGTGCTGGCAGAGCTAACCTAAAGGATTCTTATGCCCAAGTAGATAATGGAGAAATGTTCCTATACAACATGCATATCAGCCCATATGAACAGGGTAATCGTTACAACGTGGATCCTGTTAGGGCTCGCAAGCTCCTTATGCATAGGAGTGAGATTAACCGACTTTTCGGTAAAGTCAAACAGCAGGGCTTAACTTTGGTCCCGCTAAAAATCTACCTTAAGCGGGGACGGGTGAAATTAGAAATAGCTTTAGCCAAAGGGAAAAAACAATATGATAAGAGAGATGCGCTTGCTGAGAAGGATGCACAGCGCGAGGTTCAACGATCTCTTCGTGCTAGGGAAAAGGAATAACCAATACTAAATTAAATCGCTTATTAAATTTTGGGGGTGTACTGGTTTCGACGGGGGAAGCGGTGGCAGAAGAAGCGAGCCGGGGTCGCGTTAGCCCGTAAAACGGCGCACAACAATCAAACGCTAACAATAATTACGCTTTAGCTGCCTAAAGCAGCTTTACCTCTTACCTTCTGTTCCTGCGGTGAGGGATAAGGGGTCAAATTAGCAGGATACTCTTAGGGGAGAGTCGCATAACCTAAGGGGAAATTAATGGGACTGGCGCAAAGGAATCCGTGCCTATCTGGAGTCCGGCGGGCGAGAATTAAATTATAGGCTGCGCTCGGAGATGCTTCTGTGGTCGTTCTTTCGGACAGGGGTTCGATTTGAAAAGAGTCGCCCTGCAGAGTGATCTGTAGGTGATAATCTGGCTTAATCGGTGAAACCTAAGGTGCATCTGCACTAAGGCAATACCGAGGGGTATGAGGCGAAAGCTACCAGCCCTGTATCGACTCACAGACTCCTAAAGCTATCGTACATGTGTGCGTCTGCAAAGGAGTGCTGGGATGGAGGCAAAACACGATAAGAAGCCTTCATAATACGCCAGACGGCTGCCGAGAAATAAGATGGCAGTCGAAGATATAGTCAGTGCTACATGAAAGTGTGGAAGAACATGTCCCCTCACCTCCACCAAAAATTATATATAAAAACAACAACCTAGTCATTGCTACTAGGTTGTTGTTTTTATAATGCGATGAAAGCTTGATAGAAGTTTTCTTTTGCAATTAATTGTTCTGAGGAGTACCGGCCATTACGCAGTGTTACTGCAGCATAATGATTAATTATATGTTGGGCTCTTTTGCGTTTGCGTTCAATTACTAGATAAGGTGTTATGATTTTAAGTATCTCTATTGCCCGCCAATATGTAATGTTAAGTGAATATGATTTTTTGTGACATTCTAGATTATACAATATTTAGTGGAAAATATATATTAAAATATATAGAAAGTATTAACAGTATTGGTATTAGAGTTAAAAAGTTAGCCATATCATTTGCCAGTCTTGCATGAAAATGTTTGTTAAATCAGGAAACAGGCAAAAGTTCTGTGAGGATGAAGGGTGCTAGGCTGTCCGGAACGCACGCGAAGCGGGCAGCATATCGTGAGAGGAAGAAGATAAAAAGTGATAATTAGAAGAGGATTATTACTGTTTATATAAAGCTAGCTTGTGTATTTGCGAGTAAATGAATAAAATAAGAATGACTCTTTAACTCAGTCTTACTTTGAAAGGAAACGAGAGGTAATTGTCGAATATTATCATAGAAGAAAAACAGAGAAAAGCTAAACGCTACTATAACCACTTGTGGTCAAATTTACAGATAAAAAGAAGGTGAATGGATGAGCGAGATATATTATTGCCCTGAATGCAAAAGTAAACTCGAAGAAATATCCGGTTGCGGCGCAATCAGTTACTTTTGCAATACTTGTAAAAAATTGATCTCACGAAAAAAAATACTACCAGAGGAAGGAATGCAAGAGCCTAAAGAAATGACAAAGAAAGAGGAATGAGGTAGTGTATTTCTCTTCCGCTGAATACCTGCTACTTTTTGACACAAAGATGCTCCCCTCGGTAACAGATTTAATTATTTCATCTGTCTACCTTAAGGGGAGCATATCAGTTTACTACAGGAGTGTTCGTTTTTATCTCTGTGATTATTGCTTATGATCTAAAATAATTCACACCGGCTTCAAATAGAAGCTGGTCTTTTTCATCGGGGATATTAATATAGAGATTATGGCCAATTCTTTCGGAATGCCCCATTTTACCCAAGATCCGGCCGTCTGGGCTGGTGATGCCCTCTACTGCATAATGAGAGCCATTCGGGTTACAACGGATATCGTAGGAAGGCTGTCCATGCTCATCTACATACTGAGTGGTAATTTGACCGTTGAGGACTAATTGCTTAATTTCTGTTTCAGTGGCTACAAAACACCCTTCTCCATGAGAAACGGCGATGCGATGAATATCTCCAACTTGGACATTGGTTAACCAGGGTGACAAGACGGAAGCAATTCTAGTACTTACCATGCAGGAAACGTGCCGTCCGATTTGATTAAAGGTCAATGTAGGCTGGTTTTTGTCAATATCCCGGATCTCTCCGTAAGGGACAAGGCCAAGCTTGATTAAGGCCTGGAAACCGTTACAGATACCGAGCATTAGGCCATCCCTGTTTTTTAATAGCTCCATTACCGTCTCCATAATCTGCGGGTTGCGGAATACTGTAGCAATAAATTTGCCTGAACCATCGGGTTCATCGCCGGCACTGAAACCGCCTGGAATCATGATAATTTGTGCTTGCTTGATTTTTTGGGCCATAATTTTTATGGACTCTTCAATAGCGAAGGGGGAGAAATTTTTCATGATAAATACATCGGTTTGGGCTCCGGCCTTTTCGAACCTTTTTTTAGTGTCATACTCACAGTTGGTGCCTGGGAAGACGGGAATAAACACGCGAGGCTTGGCCACGGTAATTCTTGACTTTGCCTGACCACGACTTTTATAGGATAAGGCTTCGGGTGTAGCTAGTGCGATTTTTTCTGCGGTATTGGTTGGAAACACTTTTTCTAAAGGTGCTTCCCAAGCAACTTGTGCTTCCTGAAGACTGATAATAATATTACCAATTTCAATAGTCTCTTTTTCCTGGGTTCTCCCTATAATATTGTAAGACAGAGGAGATAAGGCTTTTGCTAGATTAAGATCCATGGGCACTTCCAGCACCAGACTGCCATAATCAGGGGAGAACAGCAACTTTCTGTAATCAGACTGTTTTATTGTTTTGTCTGTGAAGACGAAGCCTATCCTGTTGCCAAAGGACATCTTGCTGATTACCTCGGCGATACCACCACCGCGAACGGGATGAGCAGCCAGTATCTTGTGGTCATGAATTAATTCGGTAATGCGTTGATAAGTTTTTCTTAGCAGTGAAAAATCAGGCATCTCCGAGGTGTCCCTTTCGATAGGTATATATACAACTTGGCTACCCGTAGCCTTGAATTCAGGAGAGATAAGCTTTCTGACATCTGCGGTATCAACAGCAAAGGCCACCAAGGTGGGCGGAACATCGAGATCCTTGAAGGTACCGGACATGCTATCTTTGCCGCCAATGGCCGGTATCCCTAGTTCCATTTGAGCATAGTAGGCACCCAACAAGGCAGCAAAGGGCTTGCCCCATTTTTTGCAGTCATTGCCAAGCTTCTCGAAATACTCTTGCAGGGTTAAGCGGATGGTTTGATAATTGCCACCCATGGCGACAATTTTGGAGACGGCTTCGATTACGGCATATAAAGCGCCATGGAAAGGACTCCACTGGGCTATTTGGGCATTGTAGCCAAAAGACATGAGTGTTCCGGTATTGGTTTCACCGGATTCCACCGGTAATTTTGCGGCCATTCCGATGGCAGGAGTTGCCTGGTACTTGCCGCCAAAGGGCATCAGAACCGTACCGGCCCCGATGGAGCTGTCAAAGCATTCCACCATACCACGCTGCGAACAGACATTCAAGTCCTGTAGATTATCGAGCCAAGCCTTTCTTGTATCCTTAGGGATGTTGGCGAGCTTTTTGCTATAGTAGTTGTCATGGGTACTTGGCTTTTGCACATACACATTCGTATGCTGCTTTACCCCGTTAGTGTCCAGAAAATCACGACTGATATCTACAATTGGTTTATTGCGCCAATACATTTTTAGTCTTCGATCTGAGGTTACCTGTGCAGCTTCTACGGCTTCGAGGTTTTCCGATTGTGTTAGAGACTTAAAGAGCGTGGCGTTTTCTTTTGCTACAACCACTGCCATTCTCTCTTGGGATTCGGAAATAGCAAGTTCGGTCCCATCTAGGCCTTCATACTTTTTGGGGATAGCATCAAGATTGATGATCAAGCCATCGGTCAATTCCCCAATAGCCACAGAAACCCCCCCGGCGCCAAAGTCGTTGCACCTTTTGATTAGTCGGCTGGCTTCGGGATTTCTAAATAAACGTTGTATCTTCCTTTCGGTAGGGGGGTTACCTTTTTGCACTTCAGCTCCGCAAGTGAGGATCGATTCTTCTGTATGCTCAATCGATGAGCCGGTAGCACCTCCGCAGCCGTCCCGTCCTGTTTTGCCGCCCAATAGAAGAACGATATCTCCGGCTTTTGGTTTTTCTCTGACCACATTGCTCTTGGGGGCTGCCCCTATGACTGCGCCAATTTCCATGCGTTTGGCAATAAAGCCCTCGTCATATATTTCGGCTACTTGCCCTGTAGCTAGTCCGATTTGGTTGCCGTAAGAGCTGAAGCCTGCCGTTGCACCTGTAGTTATTTTGCGTTGTGGTAGCTTCCCAGGTAAGGTGTCCGCTATGCTGGCTCTAGGGTCGCCGCTTCCCGTTACCCTCATGGCCTGATAGACGTAAACACGGCCGGATAGAGGGTCGCGGATGGCACCGCCCAGACAGGTGGCTGCCCCGCCATAAGGTTCTATCTCGGTAGGATGGTTATGGGTCTCGTTCTTAAACATCACCAACCAATCTTCTTTTTTACCATCAATATCTGCTTCGACCATGATGCTGCAAGCATTGATCTCATCAGAAATATCTAAGTTTTGGAGTTTACCTTCTTTTTTCAGCTTTTTCATGCCCAGCACAGCAATATCCATGAGGCACATGTCTCTTTGTTCAGAACCGTATACATAGCTGCGTCCTTTTAGATATTCCTCATAGGCAGTTAGGATAGGTAAACCGCATCCATTGGATTCAATGGTAACATTATCTATATTGGTTAAAAAAGTGGTGTGTCGGCAATGATCCGACCAATAGGTATCAATCGTCTTCATTTCAGTTATTGTAGGGTTTCTTTTTTCCTCGTCTCTGAAGTAAGCTTGACAAAACTTGAAATCTTCAAAGCTCATTACAAAACCATTTATATCTTTATAGGAAGAGAGTTGGGCATTATCCATATCGATAAAACCGTCAAGAATTGCAACATCCTCCGGTGTGACTGTTTCCATCTCCAGTAAAGAGGGTTTTTCCAATAAGGATTCGCGGGAATCGACAGGATTAATGCAATAGCTTTTGATATTCTGGAAATCACTATCAGAAATATCTCCATAAAGCAAAACTAACCTTGATGAAAGGATAGTGGGGGGTTCTCCCTGATTTAAAATTTGTATACACTGAGCGGCAGAATCCGCCCTTTGGTCATACTGGCCAGGTAGATATTCCAGGGTGAAGGAATTTACTCTAGGTTCTATTTCAATCGTCTCATCATAGACAAAATCCACATTCGGCTCAGAGAAAATGGTCTTTTTGGCCTGCTGAAGAGCTTCATAAGAAATACCGGAAATATCATAGCGGTTGATTATTCTGACTCGTTCAAGCCGGAATATGTCCAGATTATCCTTTAGATCATGATACAAATGCTGGGCTTCCACATCATAGCCAGGTCTTTTTTCTACCAGAAGGCGTTTTACATGTTGATGCAATGGCTTCATCCTCATTTCTTGATAACATAAATGTTGAGTAAAAAATTAATATTCACAGCTCTAGTAGTTGTTTTAGTAGCTTAATACGGGTTCTACTAACCGGGATTATATCATCTATATCTGTCAACTGTATATCAAATGAATAATTTATCTTTGGTATAATTTTGGCAACCTTATCTAGATTAATAAGATAGCCGCGATGAGCTTGAAAGAAATTTAAGTTATTCAATTTCTTATTGTAATAATTAATAGGATGATTGGAACTGTATGAATTGTCCTTTGTACGGATGCGTACAAATTTATTGTGTGCCTCAATATAGTAGATATCCTTGAAGCTGAGCAGGGTAATATTCTCTTGTTCATATATAAAAATTTTTTTAACTGACTCTTCATATTGATTACTTAATGAATTAATATTCGTAACAATTCTTTTCTCAATATTCTCTTCAACCTTTGCGATGGCCATTTTGATTCTATCTAATGTGACAGGCTTGAGGATATAATCCACGGCGTTGAGCTCAAAGGCATTTATCGCATATTTATCAAAGGCTGTGACAAAGATAATTCGTATCTCAGGATAAGTGGTCATAATTTGTTCAGCCAAATAAATGCCGCTGATTTCCGGCATGTCAATATCCAAAAAGACTACATCAGGCTTAAGGACAGATAGATTTAAGAAGCCTTTTAAGGGATTGGTAAAGGAACCTACAATCTGAATATTACCAAGAGTATCTAAGTGCAAACTCAGCTCCTTGAGGGCGATTAACTCATCATCAACTAACACTGCTTTGAGCATGGCTTTGGTCACTCCTTAAGGGGATTTTAATACTAATTGTTGTACCCATATCTAGTTCGCTGGAAATATTTAGTCTTATTCCATAAGCGACATTCAAACGTTGGTTTATATTGTAAAGCCCGGTACCATAATCGTTTGTATCAGCTTGAGTCAAAGCCAGTGTTTTATCTTTAGGCATGCCCATTCCGTTATCGGAAACTGAGAGTATTAGGTGTTTTGGTTGAAGGTATGCAGAAATCATCATAACGCAATTATCTGGCTTATTTTTAAAACCATGTCTTATGGAGTTTTCAACAAGGGGCTGTAGGAGAAACGGCAATATTTTGCAGTTCAAGGCCTGTTCATCTACTCTGTAATCTACGTCCAAACGGTCATTAAAGCGAACTGACTCGATGTTAAGATAAGATTTTACTATATCTAACTCGTATTTAAGGGAAACTAATGTATTGCTATTATATAAGTCAAAATTGAATTTTCCGCGTAAATAATTACTCAATTCAATAAGTAGGTTACGGGCCATTTCTGGTGATTGCCTGGTTAGATGGATGATGGTATTAAGTGTGTTATGTAAAAAATGGGGGAATATTTGTGCTTGTAAAAAGGCCATTTCTGCTTTAGCCAATTGTTGTGCCCTCCGAGATACATCGGCAATATATAAAGATAAAGAGTTCATCTGGCAAAGGATAAAAATAATTAGTCCGATAGAAAATGTATAAGAAAGGTCATAATCATTATGGAGCTTATAGAAATAACCTATATCTAAAGACATTGTAAAAAGCAGGAAAACAATGCCAAACAGAAGTATTCCTGCACCCGGTCTTTTGTTCTTGGCTGCCCTTGCAACAACGTAAATTAAATAAATAACGGTAATGACAAAGAGAATTATATAAAAATCCATAAAAGACGCAAAGATTTTTAAGGGAGTGAAAACGATAATTATCATATAAAGTGCAAAGATAGTCACAATAGTACGTAGAATTCTCCTTGGGAACTCCGCCTGGTAGAGGCTATATATTGATAATGATAGCAGTAAGGGTCCTGAGGGAACCGTTATGTATTCTAGCTTTGTTATGAGATTGAAGGATAGATTTGGCAAAAATAAAAAAATGACAACTTCCCTGACTAAAAGCTCCCTTAAGCAGGCCATGAAAGAAAAAGCAGCTAAATACAGGCTGACCATATTGCTTTGCATTACCGAAAAAATAATGAGATAAAAATAAATAGAAATAAATAAAACGCCAATTAAGATAAAACTGACCAAAAGGTTTAATTCCCTGTTCTTGTAGATTGCTTCTTCTGTACCCAGTACAATGGATTCCCACATTCCGCCTTTCACATGGTGATAATTAGAGACATGAACGACAATATCCAGCTGGTCGGAATTTATCTTTATACTCCTAACCAAAGGCTTCCATTGAGGTAATTCTTCTGTTTGGGATGTTGCGACTACTCCGTTGGAGCAAACTTCAGTGCCGTTGATAAAAAGGCGGTAGCTGCCGGACATATCAGGTACCTTTATGGCAATATGTTCTTGATGGTCAGGGGGAAGTAGAACTTTAAGTCTATAGGTGCCATGTCCGGATGGACCAATTTCTTCTCCGCGGTACCGAAAGGAATTCCACAATCCAGGGACATAGATAGATCCGTCAGGCGGATGGTCTTTCTTGTCCGGTGTTACAAATTGTTGATAGTAAAATAACCATTCACCATCAAGAGAGTGTAATGGCTGATTATCAAAATCCAAATCAGATAAATCAAGTACTCCTTGCTGAGCTCTATGCTCAGTTTTTATTAGCTCTTTGTTATTCATAAAATTGTTGTACTCAATAACAATAATAAGTGAAACCAGGGAGATTATTAGAAGATGGATTATGTATTTATTATATTTTCTCATCTTTTTTCACCAATTCTTTATAATTTAAAAAATTTATTCTATCTATGTTTTATTTATTTAAGTGATTATTCACATTTTATCATATTTTAATATAATGTTGCATTTCACTCTACTTTTTTTACGGTTCATGCTAGTTTATTGGAGTTTCGTTACTGATTGAACTATATAAAACTAATTTAAAGTAAAATATAAGTAAACTGTTCAATATCGCTGATAAGTAAATTTAGAGTTAAATGTAGCTCAATTACAAAAATATTAAGGAGGAAAACAAAATGGGGAAGCTAAGCAAAGGTAAAAAGCTAGCAATTATTATATTGATCATCATGACTCTCTCCTTGCTGTCATTTAATTTGTTGGCAGCCGATCAAGTAAAAGGTTCTGATCAGATAGTAACCTTTGCAATCGGGCAGCAAAGCTATCAACAAGGTGGCACTACAGTTATAACAGACGTAGCACCTTATATAAAAGAGGGTAGAACTTTAGTTCCAGTAGCATTTATAGCGCCTGCCCTGGGGACAGACAATGCTGTTTGGAACCCAGAAGACCGTACTGTGAAAATTACCAGAGGCCATGATCTGATCAGAATCAAGATTGGCAGCAAAGAACTAGTTGTTAATGGTAAAGTCCTCCTGATGGATACAGCCGCCGAAATTAAAGACATCGGTGGCGGTGGAGGGCGAACTATGCTGCCGATTGCCTTTATTGCCAGGGCTCTGAATGTAGGTTATCAATGGGATGGTAATACGAGAAGTGTAGAGTTTTATGGTTACTCGGAAACCATTGGTGAAAAAGGAATTTATGGTCCAGCACAAGGCTTGGAAACCATAATGGGTAATGTTACGATTGCAGTAGGAGACGTAACATTACAGAACAAAGTCATAAAAGGGAATTTGACTATTGCAGAATCCGTAGGAGACGGGGATGTTTTCCTAAATAATATTACTGTTTTGGGGAATACCTTTGTAAGAGGCGGCGGTAAGAACAGTATTCATATTGATGGTGGTTCCTTCCAAGGGAATGTAGTTATTGAAAATACCCCTGATGGCGGAACCAGAGTTGTAGTTACCAATGCACAAGGTGTGAGTGTGGTGGTTGCGACCGGGGAAGCGGGAGAGGAAGTTATCTTGGAAGGTACTTTCTCAAATGTAGAAATAACTGCAACTGACGCTGTTGTATCAACTCAGGGTCAGACAACGATAGAAAATATTGTTGTAAACAATACGGCCACAGTAACCGTGGCCGCAGGGACAAGGGTAACTAATGTTACTCTCAATACAGCGGCAACCGTAACCGGTGGAGGTACGGTAACTACGGCTAATGTAAATGCAAATGATGTTGTTATTTCCACAACTACACAACCGAATGTTAATACAGCCACAGGTGTAAACCCTCCAACGACAACCCAACCCGCAACACCCCCTCCAACACCATCATCAGGGGATAGCGGTGGCGGCGGTGGAGCGACAAGTACGGCGGTAAGCGCTCTTACCGTGACAGGTGAAGCTAAGGTTGGAGTTGAATTATCTGCTGCACCAACACCCTCGGAAGCAACAGGTACCTACCAGTGGACAATTTCTAACACAGTAGATGGCACATACGCAAATATAGCCGGAGCAACGACGAACAAGTATACTCCAGTGGCCGGTGATGCAGGAAAATTTGTTAAAGCTACACTAACAGCTTCAGGTAGCTATAGTGGGACACAAACCAGTACAGCCAAAGGGCCGATACTAGTAGCGGCAGTCGGTTCCTTGGCTTACGGCGAGGGTTTGTTTATTGAAGTTCCGGGAAATAACGGGTCAATAGATGGTCCGCTGGAAATAACCTTAAGCGGGGACACTTTTACAGGAGTATTAAATGATGATTTCGTTGCTGATGGCAAAGCAACAGTAAGCCACACACCGGCGGGGATGACAGCAGAAGTACGGAGAAAGACAGCGACAACGGTATGGTTGATCTTGATGGATAGTGCGACAAGCCATGCTGAAGCAGATGATATTTCTAACCTGACCATAGCCTTCCAGGATACTGCATTTACTGGAGGAAGCGCGGCAGCGATAACGAATTCTACCAAGAATGACCTGAGGGTCGATTTCCACGATCCTACAGTTACTTCAATTGCGGATTTTGCGAACACTACAAAAACTAGTACAACGGCAATCTTTACTTGGACGGCAGCAGCGGGAGCTAGTGCGGTAAAAATACAGCAAATGCATCCGGGAGATATACTCTGGACAGATTCGGTAACAGGCGCACTGGCCGTGGATGCGGCAACGGCAACAGTAACAGGCTTGACAGCATCTACGGACTATGTGTTCAGACTGGTTGTGACCGGGGGAAACAATGCAGGCATTTCCTCTAGCGTTGCGAATGTTACCACAGAAGCCGTAGCAGCCGTGGCCGGTGACCTGATTACTTCTGCTACCGGTACTTCTAACCATGCGGCAGGTGATACAATTGTAATTGCCTTCTCGGAAGACCTTAATCAGGCGAGGGCGGAAAACCCTGCTAACTGGACGATTCAGTATGCAGATGATAATTCAGGTACCAATCCTGTAAATATTACGACAACTACCGCCGCCTTTGCCTACAGTGCAGCCTCCGACCAATTGACAATGACCTTGGATGAGGCCACAGATCAGACCTTTATCCCCCATAATAAATTTGTATCCGTAGTCCCTGCCAATACAAATATACAGAATTCCGATGGAAGCAAATATATAGATAATACAATCGTCAAATACAGTGTTGCAGTGGGAAAAGAGTCTACATCCCCGACTATTAGCACTGACTGGACTAAAACAAACGCAACGACATTTACAGTAACCTATAATGAAGTTCTCAACAGGGCGGCTGCCACAAATGCGGCTAACTGGAGTTTTTCAGATGCTAATAACGGTGGTACAACGATTAGCGGCGTTGCCCTGTCTGCTGATGGTAAGATGGTAACAGTCAATCTGTCAGATGGTATTGAAGGTTATGACCAAATATTTGGGCCTGAACCAATCGTAGCAGATGTGGCAGGCAACCCTGCCACAGGAGGAAGTTATGTAGAAAGTGGTATCAGGCTGAATTCCAATGAACAGTGGGTATCGGGCGGAGGTCCAGGAACCATGCAGGGACACTTTGATAACGCTATTGGCTTGGAAAACAACTACAGTGTTACCTATAATGACCTTGAAGGAACCTATTGGAATGGGGGAGCAGCGGTTAACATTAAAACTGCTCGAGCAAGCAATTACGGCGATGCCCTCATTCAGGCCAAGTCCGTAGCTGATGTAGGGAATACGGCCAACGGTAGCCTTAAGGTATTCTTTATCGAGGTGAGCGGTAATACAGATAATCTAACCAGTTTTGTGGTAACACCGTGTCAAATGCCCGGAGTGGTGGATGCTAATCCCAGAAATACATTATATATATTGGGTCAGAGGACATCTGGTGCGGCGGTAAATACTGTAATTAGGCTTTATGTCCGAGACACCGAGAATAATATAGAAACACACACTTACCTGAATATCAAATCCGCTACCGATTCCAATGGTGATCCTACAGGAGTAGATATCATTGCTAATCCACATCTGGAGACAGGTAACGAAACGGCATCGATAATAGGAGCATATAACTATACTGGAGATGCAGGAGGATGTACAGTCAATCTTACCGTATGTGATACCGATGGATCTTCTATACTCACTCCTACTCTGACCGATAGGATTAAGATTCTGGTAGGGAGTTCAGGTGGAGCGGTTGTTGATCCTTCAAATTATACGATAGACGATGCAAATGATACCATTACATTTACTAAAGCGTATCTTGATGCTAATTATGCCGCTTTAGCAGCAAATGATGAATCTATAGCTTCACAGCAGTTCTTTATTGAATACTACGACAGCGATGCAGCTTATGCTTCGGATAATGCCTTTGCCGCTCAGATATTAGATATATATTAAATAAAAAAGTGCTGTACGTATTCAAGTAATTTATATAAAGAGAGCCTCGCAGGTTAGGTCAACGACGCACCTGCGGGGCTTTTTTCATTATATCTAAATACTACCTCCCGCACGATATAGCAATAATCTTATAGTATACAGCAATATATTATAAGAATAAAAGGATTAAAAATGTTAAATTGAAAAGTAAGGGATAATGGAAAATAATGTAATGAGTTATCCTCTATACCAATGCTATTTGTTGAAATGAATCAGTATTTATCTTATACAAAAGGAGGTAGATTTTTGCATGTCAAATAACAGAAGCGTTATGGTTATACATTGGGTTAAAAAGATATTGAAGAAAACAGTGGTTTCTTTACTAATATTGGGATTGGGTTTTACACCTATTCCAGTGCAAACAATGGGAGTTGCATCGGAACAGGATCCTGGAAATGGCCAAGCTCCTACTCCAAGTGTGGCTTGGGAACAAAGCTATGGTACTGGAGATGAATGGGATTATGTTGGCTACGGCATGGACATGACCCAGGATGGTGGCTATATAATTACGGGGTCCGCCAGGGATGAATTAAACGATTATCCCTATGGACGCAAGGAAATGCTACTGGTTATGAAGCTTGATGACAGTGGCAAGAAAGAGTGGGAGAAAATGTTCGGTGTCTCGAATAAAGACCGAGTTAATTATGGATCGTCAATCAAACAGACTAGTGATGGTGGTTATATAGTTACAGGCGTTTATACCCCATATATGATGAGCGATGCTAATAGACCAAATATAAGTATTCCACAAAAGAGCATGTATCTTTTAAAACTAGATGCTTCTGGTAATAAGCAATGGGATAAATACTTCCTATATGACGGAGATAATCCAGAAAGCAAGAAGTTTTATACATATGGAAACAGCGTTGAGGAGACTACAGAGGGAGGATTTATCGTGTCAGGGTATTGGGAACAATGCCTTGATTGGAACAGTGGCGCTTACTATTGGGGAGATAGATCTGGAAGCAGTGCGGCCTCTGGAAGGATGCTAGTAAAAACTGACAGCAGAGGAAATATACAGTGGCAAGTGAGACGTAACTATAGTGAATACTATAGCGCTGGTAATTCTAAGGCCAAAGACGTGCTACAAACTGCCGACGGCAGTTACATAGCCACTGGAGCACAGGGACATTTGGGCTTGGTAGGATCATCTGACGACATGGTACCCGTTAGCATTGATGTAACGGGTGGTCAGGGAAGTAATGTTGGAACTATATATTATGTGGACTTTGTTAAAGTGAATGGTACGGGGCAGATAGTAAGCAAAAAGGAACTGCTTAAAGATCCCAAAGAAGGACTCGCAATTATCGGCACTTCTATAGTTCAAAATAACGATGGCTATACAGTCTCAGCTTATGGAGGGGCCCTTTCAAAATCTTATCTATTTAAAACCGATTTGTTAGGCAATGTACTCTGGCGCAAAGACTTTACTATGACACAATGCAATACAATGGAAAAAGCCCAGGATAATGGGTATATCCTAGGGGGAATAAAA
>PHAD01000160.1 GCA_002841595.1 Firmicutes bacterium HGW-Firmicutes-12 | reverse complement strand
CATGAAACCAGCCGCCATGAAGAAAAACAGAGGTGACAAGCGGGAGATGAAGGAAGCCGGTTAGGGGATAAGTCAACAGTTGTTCGGTAAAGCGGGCAGGAATAAGCGCATAATTTAAAATGATATTTTCTAGTCCGCTTTGATTGCTGGTAAACTGAAGGAAATATACAAACAAGTTGATTATGATTATGGCTATGGTAACATAAGGGAAAGAACGAGAGCGGGTACTGTCTCGCAGAGGTATCATCAAAAATCACTCCACTATTTTTTAGTCATCTATTTATATTATATACAATAACAAGGATCGAATACAGTATAGTATTGATCCTTGTTATTGTATGTTTATTGGGCGATCTTAGTTTACTCATATATTGTAAAATGCGGTTTCATCATAATTATCTTAATTTTTTAGATCTTTATTTTTTCTTTTGCTTTTTTTGTTTATATATTTCATAGCGAAGTCGTCCATCTTCAAAGGCGGCTTTCTCTTCAGGCGTCTCTAACTTTAAGGGCGGCACAGGCGAAGGGGTTCCCTTTTTATCCATTCCAACCATGGTGAAATAAGCCGAAAGGGCTTTTTGGGGTTCCTGTTCAATTTCCATATCTTCTACTTCAACTGTGACGGCTACTTCCATAGAGCTTCTCCCTACATAGACCAAATGAGCTTTGCAGGTGAGGAGATCTCCGACAAATATAGGAAGATGAAATACTAACTCATCCACCCGGGCTGTAACGGTATTTAAACGGGAATGTTTCTTAGATACTACGCCTGCTGTCGAATCCATAATTTTCATAATTTCTCCGCCATGAACGTTACCCGCCGGATTGGCTTGGTTAGGTAGCATAACCTGAGACATAATCATACTTGAATAAGAAATAGTCTTTTCTTCCATCTTAACTCCCCCTGTAAAATTATAGAATATAATTGTTATTATAAATGTTAAAATATAATCGTTATTATATCTGGAAGGAAATAACTGGTCAAGGGGATGTGGATGGAAATTAGTAATTTATCATTATTCTGCTTAGCTTTCCCTTTTTCCATTTCCGCGTTTTGATGTTTGTTTCGGAACAGGTAGTGTCTTTTTTGCAGTTATAGATCCACTGACCAATCAGTGCATTACGAACTGGATCTTTCGGAACATGATATTTCTTTAATACCCAAATCCATTCATTCATCATAGCCCCTCCTTTGCTTTTTAATTGGTTCACTTTATATTATGAATTAGCCTGTATAAATGTTCACAGTAAAGGCTATTAACATATAAGTAGGCTCTAAAGCAGTTAACGAGGGGGCTTTCCCATATTCTGTTGCTTGGCACTGTTGTAAAATACTCCTGCTTCTAACAGAAAACTGCTACGCAAAAGGCTCATTTCACCGAAACGATCCTTAATATTATCAATAGCTTCGTAAATATGCTTTTCATTATCGAAAAGACTAAGCTGTTGGTACGGTATTTGGCTAAGGTTTCCTAACGAAATACCTAGAAGACGTACTGCTTTATTTTCTGGCCAATATTGCTTAAATAATTGACAGGACAGGTTATAAACGGCGGTTGGAAAAGCCGTTGGATTTCTAAGGCTTCGGGAACGTCCTAGACCTGAGAAGTCATGACCTCTAACGTTTAGGGAAACAGTTCTACCTGTATAGTTTCCTATTCTAGCCCTACGGCAAACAGCTTCCGCTAATTCAAGCAGGACTACATTGATATCTTTGGGATTACTATAATCTCTAGGTAAGGTAATTTGATGACCGATACTTTTCACGCGATCAAGCGAATTGGGGTTGACCGGGCTGTTGTCACAACCGTTGGCAAATTGGTGTAATTGCGCGCCGATTAGGCCGAAGCGCCGACTAAGCAGGTCTACGGGGCTTTGGGCTAGATCGCCGATAATTCTGAAACCCATGTTTTGCAGGTGCTTTTCCATGCGACGCCCAACACCATAAAGATCTTTGATAGGTAGTGGCCAAAGGCGTTTAGGAATGTCTTCATAGGTAAGAATTGTTAAACCATCAGGCTTTTGTAGTTCCGCAGCCATTTTTGCTACTACCTTAGAAGGGCCAATCCCGACAGAACAGAGAATACCTACTTCTTCTTTAATGCGAGTTTTAATTTTTTGTGCAACTTGGAGGGGTGTTCCGAGAAGATTTTCAGTTCCGGATAGATCAACAAAGGCTTCGTCTATACTAAAGGGTTCCACGAGCGGACTGAAGTCTTGCAGAATTTTGACCATGCGAGCCGAAAAATCTAGGTATGCAGGGTAATTAGGTGGGCGCAGGGTTGCTTCAGGGCAGTAGAGTTGAGCTTCCCATATGGCCATACCGGTTTTGACGCCTTTACTTTTAGCTTCATAGCTTGCGGCCAGAATAATACCGCGTCTTTGTTCGCGATCTCCGGCAATAAGAAGAGGCTTGTCTTGCAGCTCGGGTTCTAGTACCTGAGTAACACTGGCAAAAAAAGAATTCATATCAGCTAGAAGTATGGTGTGCATTAAATATCGGCCTCTTTTCACCTTGCTTTACGGCACTTTCGGTAAGCATAGTATAAACCTTCGAACACATGTTCGTCAAGGGCGATACTACCTTCTATTTTGGAATAGAACAGGATGAGGAGGAGATTGTCGCAGTACACAAACTTCATAAATTCTTAACAAGTTGCACATGTTTACCAAATAACGTACCATTAAATTAGTAATATGAAGAAAATTATCAGATGAAGATAGATATAAAAAAGGGGTTGGTAAGACAGATGGAATATAGAGTGCTTATAGTGGATGATGAGCCTAAAATTCTTGCGATGCTAGACACTTATTTATTAGCCGAAGGATTTAAAATTAAAACTGCACCTGATGGGCAGCAGGGTTTGCGGGTTTTTAAAGAGTTTGCCCCTCATGCTGTAATTCTTGACGTGATGATGCCTGGTATGAATGGACTTGATGTATGTAAAGAGATTAGAAAGGATTCGATCGTTCCCATCATTATGTTGACTGCGAGGGCTGAAGAAATAGATAAATTATTGGGCTTGGAGTTGGGTGCGGATGATTATATCACTAAACCTTTTAGTCTTAAAGAAGTGGGAGCAAGATTACGTGCTGTCTTACGTCGTACTTCTCAATACCAAGAAAATGCTATAGAAGAGGTCTTGGTACACGGTGATCTATGGATTAACCCAGTAAAGCGTGAAGTTAAAATAGCGGGGGAAGCAGTGTCTCTTACGCCCACCGAGTACAGTATTCTCTATATTTTGGCTAAACATCCGGGTCGACCGTATTCACGCCTCCAGCTTTTAGATATGGCTCTTGATGAAAGCTATCAGGGTTATGATCGGGTGATTGATACTCATATCAGCAATCTAAGAAGAAAAATAGAAATAGACCCAGCGCTACCTAGGTATATCCAGACTGTTTACAGTATTGGCTATAAGTTTGGTGAAGAAATATGAGAAATGTCCGTTGGACAACCCGCTTGATAATACTCGTAATTGGTCTCGTCCTTTTGGCTGGAGTAGTTAGTGGTGGATTAGCTCTACATAATATCAGTGCACTTTTTGAAAATTATATAGCTAAAACCTGGCAAGGACAGGCCAGACAAATTTCGGAGTTAATTTCCCTTTATTATGAGGAAAATGGTAAGCTAGACGATATTGCTCATATTATGGAATTTTCTCGAGTCGGTGGGCTTCGCCGGGGTCAGGGTTCCTTGTATATGAAGGGTATGGGAGGTGCTAACTCTCTAATAACAAATCCCAAAGGTGATATAATCTGGGCACAAGAGGAGGAAAGTATTGGTAGGTTTCTGGAGCTAGAAGAAGAGCCATTAAAATATCCTGTTATCAATGGTGGGAAAGTTATAGCCTATATAATCCCAGATAATAATATGTATAGACCAAATATGACACTGGAGGGACAGTATCTAAATTCTGTGCTTATTTCACTCGTGTGGGGTACGGTTATTTCTGTATTTATCGCAATATTTTTGGGACTAATCTTTTCCAAGTCATTACTTCAACCTTTACGTAAATTGATAAAAGCAGCTCGCGAGTTTTCTAGTGGTAATCTTGATTATCGTCTAAAAGAAAGATCTGCAGCTGATATTAATGAGGTATATACTGCCTTTAATGAAATGGCAGTAAAGCTTGCCAAACAGGAAAAATTACGGAGAAATCTAGTGGCTGATGTGGCCCATGAACTACGAACCCCGTTAACCATTCTAAGCGGTAACCTGGAATCGATGCAGGAAGGTATAAAAGAGATAAATCCGGCTGCTATTACTTCACTTCATGATGAAGTATTACGCCTGAGGGTATTAGTAGATGATCTTCAGCAACTTACCCTAGCTGAGGCCAAGAAGCTCCACTTAAATCATCAGGAAACAGATTTGTGTGCGTTTCTACAAGAAACCATGGCCTTTTTTGAGGTAGAAGCCAAAGAAAAGCAAATTTCTTTGTTGTTTGAAAAAAAGGGAGTTATACCGCTTCTGCAGATTGATCAAGCTAGAATGAGACAGGTGTTCATTAACCTGTTTAGTAATGCTTTGAGGTATACCCCTGTCGATGGAAGGGTTGGCGTTAGCTTGGAAAGCGGGGATAGTATTGTGTATATCTCTGTATACGACAATGGACCAGGGATAGCAGTAGAGGATGTGCCTTATGTATTCGAACGCTTTTATCGTGGTGATAAAGCACGAAGTCGTCAAAGTGGCGG
>PHAD01000159.1 GCA_002841595.1 Firmicutes bacterium HGW-Firmicutes-12 | reverse complement strand
ACCGCACCAACAACAGTCATATCTTCGCAATTACTGATGCCTTTAATCATTTCCCTCCCAACTTTTCCACATGCTCCGGTAATAACCACACCATAATTTACCACATTGCTTTCCCCCTATTGTATAAGCAATACTACTCATCGATGAGCAGTTAAAAAACAGAATAAGGCTTAAGGTTTAACCTTAAGCCATTATGACCTAAAAGCCCACCCTTACTAACCCCGTAGTGAGATAGTGCTCCATCTAACAGGTTGGGTTCCTATTAGATGACAGTACTGCATTTCTTAAATACAGTCCCAGCATAGTAATTTGGTAATTACTAAACTTCGGCAAAAGGCCCCTTTCATCCAGTTCATTGCAACCAGCTTCCTGAATTACTATTGACTTTTGCAACCCCTACCACACTCTTCATTCGAGTGAGGTATACAATTCAATTTTTATAATATTGTATGCCGTTATATATATTTTGTCAACCACTTTAGCGAACATATATGATATTAATAAGAATATCTCTTATAACGCATGTGTGTATCATCCAAATCAACAATTATTACTTCAGAACCAATCTTTTTGACCGAACTCCAAGGTATTGTTAAACTAGTCTTATCCCAAATATTCAACAATCCCCCCCTGCTTGGTAGGATTATTGACTCAATCTCTCCAGTCTCAGCTTCGATTACTAGATCTGAATCAGCCACTGTACCTAAGCGACTGCCATTTTGTATGTTTACAATATCCTTTCCTATTAGTTCACTCAGTCTAACTATATTCAAAACCGTATCCCCCTATCCACATCTACTATCAAGCATAATTAGATATTATTAATTAACTTGTCATAAAGAATAATAAATAAAGGCTGTAACAAAGCAATTACTATAGCAAGTAGTGCCAGAGGATCTAAGGACATATTTAATATCATTATTCTTTCCGGTATAGTTAGATCTAAAAATGATTCTAATAAAACCAAAGACAAATAAATCCCGCCAGCTATTGCTATCAGTTCTCCCATAGCCAATGATGCCGGCGAAGTTACAGTATTCTCAATATTTTGTACGCTACGCCTTCTTCTCAAGTGTATTCTAGCCCTTATCGCCCATCCTACCAGAATAACTATAACAAGTAAAATAATGATAGTCCAAAACATAAATATCCCCTCCTCATTAATAAAAATATGCGGGGAGGGAATGGATATGATAAAATTTGGAGATTTTTTTTATTCCATATACTTATTAATATTAAGAGGTTTTCTTAATGGACCTATCGTACTTAAACTAAACTTGTTTTCTCCAAACAAATACTGAGCTGTCTTAAAAATTTCTTCTTGTGAAACCGCAGATATCTTGGTAGCCACTTCCTCTGGTGGAATTATCTTATTTAAGGATATTTCATTTCTGCCCAACCTAGACATACGACTACTCACGCTCTCTAGACCTAAATAAAGATTGCCCTTAATCTGCTCTTTTGTCCTATTTAACTCCTTTTCTGTAACCCCTTGTGTTGCAATACGTTTAATTTCTTGCATTAGTAGTTTAATAACCTCATCATATTTCTTAGGGCTTGTACCTGCATAAAATGTAAAGAGACCAGTATCACTAAAGGCACTATGATATGAGAAAACAGAATAAGCCAGCCCTCTTTCCTCACGAATAGATTGGACTAGTCTTGATGAAAGCCCTCCACCCATTACGTTGTTTATTATTGAGAGACTATATAGCCTGTCATCTGAATTTGCTATACCTTCCGTACCTAAACAAATCTGAACTTGTCCAGTCTTCCGATAAATATTTGTGACATTGGAGATTGTATTATCAGGAGGACTAATCTTTTTTGGTGTATTTATGTTATTCATGTTCTCAAAAATAGGCTTAAGCTTATTCTGTACGTCCTGATGTTCAATATTACCTGCAACTGCAATAACAATACGTTCCGGTAGATAATTTTTTTCCATATAATTAACAACATCTTTTCTCGATATTTTCTCTAATGACTCTATACTGCCAAGAATCGGCTTGCCTAAAGAATGTTCGGGCCATACCGTTTTCACAAAAAGATCATGTATCAGATCGTCGGGTGTATCTTCATACATACGTATCTCTTCTTCAACTACGCCTCGTTCTTTTTCGATCGCTTGATCACTGAATTTTGAATTAAAGAACATATCCGTCAATACATCGATGGCTAAATCAAGATGTTCATCAAGTATTTTTGCATAATAACAAGTAAATTCCTTAGTCGTAAAAGCATTTAGCTGACCACCAACCGAATCGAGAGATTCAGCTATATCAGCAGCAGTCCTTTTTTCAGTACCTTTAAACATAAGATGCTCAATGAAATGAGAAATACCACTATTATTTTGATCTTCATGACGCGAACCTGTTCCTACCCATATACCTATTGCAACGGAACGAACCGCAGGTATTTTTTCAGTTACAATTCTTATTCCATTATTCAATTGAATTTTGTTAGTATCATTCTTGTACATATTACACTCCTTTTTTCAAACGCGATTAATCTTCATATATTATTGAAGCCATATTCCAGTAGTCTCCTCGCCTCACCAAAACGATCTGGGGAGTTTAATAACACTGCAATTATCTCTTTTTGTTCTTTACGAGCTGAAGCTACAAGACATTTTCCTGCTTTATCAGTCGTCCCTGTTTTCACACCCGTCGCATTAGCATATATCCATAATAGCTTGTTTATATTCTTTAAATACATACTTCGAGACGAGTCCTCCCATTTCATCGTGTATTCTTTTGTATTAACAATATTAGAAAACAACTCGTTTTCTAAGGCATATCTTGTCATTAAAGCCAAATCATAGGCCGTCGTAGTATGTCCACTTTGTGGTAGGCCATTAGTATTAAAAAACCTTGTGTTGTATGCCCCTAAGGTTTGTGCCTTCAAGTTCATCATACCAATAAACTCTTCTTCACTAGGGGCAATAGCCTCAGCTATTGCTACACATGCATCATTGCCAGACTTGAGGAGTGCTCCATAAACAAGATTTTTTAATGTTATGTGCTCACCCAAACGCAAATGCAAAGAAGCTTCTCCTGTTGCAGCAGCATTCTCACTGATAACAACGACTTCATCTAAATTACCACATTCAATAGCTAATATTGTTGTCAGGATTTTTGTTGTACTCGCCGGAGGCCTAAGGGTATCATGATTTTTACTGTATAGAATTATTCCTGTTTTAGCATCTATTAATACTGCTGCAGACGCCTGTATACTAGGTGCGGCGTACATAGTACTGCAAGACAAAAAGAAAAATAATAAAATTAATACACAAAGATTTCTTTTATTCAATGTCGTATCACCTTTTAAAAAACTCTTATAGTATTATGCTTAGTATGACCTATTTATAGAGTTTTATTGAATAATCTCGGTAATTGTTTTCAATAAATAATTCTCTTGATGTAAACCAGCAATTAAACTAGGTAAAGCTTCGACGGTACATTTTTTAGGGTGCATTAGTACCAAAACCCCATTATCAGCCTTAGATGTTACTCTTTTGATGATCTGTTCGGGTGTTGGCTCCTGCCAATCAATCGTATCAGCAGTCCACATTATCGTCTTATATCCCAAACTCTCGGCTGCATCTAGCACATGTTCTTTATGTTCCCCATAGGGAGGCGCATAGATCATACTATAGTTTATATTGAGTTCCTTAAACACCTGCTCCGTATCAGTAATTTCCTTCATGTTTTTTTCTAGACTAATCTTATCTGGATGTGGATGTGAATATCCATGATTACCTATTTCATGTCCAGCATCTGCAATTATTTTCACAATTTCAGGGAATTTCTTGGCAAATCTTCCTGTAATAAAAAAAGTTGCTTTAGTCTCCTTCTCTTTGAAAACTTTGAGCATTTCGGGCAATACATCTTCGCCCCAATCAACATTAACCATCAGAGCAACAGCCTTATCCGCAGTATTCCCAATATATATTGGATTAACCACCGGCATTTCATCTGATCGTGAAAACTGGTTAAATGCAAAAAGTAATACTATCAAAAGTAACAATCCGAAAAGGAAATAAAGCAGTTGTTTTTTTCTTATGTATAATACTATCAAAATATCACCCCCTAAAACTATATGCAATAAGGCTCTGACCCATGCAAAAGGGTGAAAGAAAAATAAAAGCGATTATCAACCGCTTTTACTTCTCTTGTGGTGTACCTTTCTGTTGGCGAAGGGCTTCTTTTCTTGATAAATTAATACGCCCTTGACGGTCTACTTCCGTCACTTTTACAAGTATTTCATCACCTATCGCTACAACATCCTCAACTTTGCCTACACGTTCTTCGGCCATGTGCGATATGTGGACAAGACCCTCTTTTCCAGGAAGTATCTCGACAAAAGCACCAAATGTTGTAATCCTGTTAACTTTACCGATATAAATCTTTCCGATTTCCACATCTCTAGTCAGGTCTTCAATAATGCGCAACGCTTTTTTACCGGCCTCAGGATTTACCGCGGCAATATATACGCGTCCATTATCTTCAATATCAATCTTCACACCGGTTTCCTCTACGATTTTCTTAATAACTTTTCCACCTGGTCCAATTACTTCGCGGATCTTATCAGGATCAATCATTATTGTAATAATTCTTGGTGCGTAGGGCGATAATTCCTCTCTTGGTTCTTTTATTACCGATAGCATCTTATCCATGATGAAAAGTCTACCCTTACGGGCCTGTTCAAGGGCACTTTTCATAATATCCCTATCAATACCGTCAATTTTAATATCCATTTGGATAGCTGTGACACCGTTCTT
>PHAD01000158.1 GCA_002841595.1 Firmicutes bacterium HGW-Firmicutes-12 | reverse complement strand
TTTTTCGAAAATGAGTATATATAGTATTACTGTCATAGTGTCCACCATATGGTGATGGGAAAAAGTAAGAAGTATTTACATTTCTGTCTAAAACTCGGCAGCTGTAATCATGGCATCTTTTTATCAGATTGTCCGACATGGGGATAAGACGTTCCTTTCCAAACTTGGTTCCTTTTATGAATAAGGTTCCTTCAGCTAAATTGACATCCTCAATTGTCAGGGTAGTAGTTTCAGATACACGCAGGCCGCAACAGTAGAGCATTCTAATTATCACTGGAAGAATCATATGACGATATGGGGATGTCCTTGATAGGGGATATTTATCGCTTACCTTGAAAATTGCAGCTATTTCACTTTCGGAAAAGATATATGGCGTATAGGAATATCTATCAATGGAATCTGTTCCGCGTGGATAGAAATAAGCAAATTTCCCCAGGCGGCTCATGTACTCAGCAAGCCCACGTATAACGGAAATCCTTCCTTGCTGTGTAGATTTTGATTCATATGCAGAACGCTCTGCCCAGCCCAGTACAATTTCCTTGGTAAGTACCGAATTGCTTCTGGCACAATTACATACATAATAATCAAAGAGTTTTAATTGCGAGGTTCCTTTGTAATATTTGTATCCTACTGCTTGTTTTTCACCAATGAGCCCTCTGATATCTTCAGCAAAAGCACTATTAAACGATATACTTTTACCCATGATATTCCACCCCCTCAGGATCAAGGGCACAATTCTTTAGCCCTTTCAGATCGGTTCTGAGGTACACAGCGGTTGACTTCGCATCAATATGTCCAAGAATTTCAGTGATAACGGGCAACGGTGTCCCCTGTTCCAAAAGGGTACTTGCCAGTGTATGGCGCAGTGAATGAAGCCCGCATCTATTACCTTTAGGGATAAAAATACCTGCAGCTCTAGTGTATTTTGTAATGATATTATGAAGGTTTGCATCTTTTCCAAATTCCTCATATGGTGCATGAAGGCGCACAAAAAGATAAGGAGAAGAACATGCCGCCGGACGTCCATTCTTTAAGTAATCAATTAGAGCCCATCCAATATCATTTAGTATTGGAAAGGTTGCTAAAGTTCCGGTTTTCTGTTGGTTAACAAATATTTTCATTGACCTCCAGTCAAGGTCTGTAAGTCTCAATGACTTGATATCACCGGCACGGATTCCAAGCTTTGCAACAAGGAGCAGTATCGCAAAATCACGTTTACCTAGTGGATTTCCTCGATCTATGGAATCAAGCATGCGCATTACATCCTCCGGTTTCCACGTAGCTGGAACTGGTGGATAGTAATATTTGCTTTGTTTAGGAACAGAAACCGATAGATCAGTCTCTGTATAACCATTCAGGTATAGAAAACTTAAAAACACTCTTAAAGTTGTCAGGATAGCAGCCATACTTTTTTCATTATAGTGATAGATGGTTTTTACATAATCAGAAATGATTAAAGGGGTAATGTCTCTAGTACTTTGAATATCCCGCAAAGCCAGATAATCGATAAAGAAGAAAAGCCTCTGCAATCTTGTTCGCATACCACGGGATGAATATTGGTTACTACTACATTCCCTTTCGTATGCAGTTAAAGCATCCTCGAACTGTGGTGGTTTTACATAGCCTTTCTTCTTGACAATACGTCTGATTATGACACTATGAAGTTGGTAATCACCCAACAAGCGAATACATCGTATCGGGTGTTTTGTACCTTTGGGATAGGATTCCTGATAATAGTCGATGTTGCAGTTATACTTCTCTGACAGATATGATCTTCCAAATTCCTCAGTAAAATACTTTGTGCCCATTTCGTCTGCAAAAACAATTATTCTGTTGAACGTAGCCCGGAATTGACTTATTGAGTTATGGGAATAGTTCAATCTTTCGAGTTCTTCGAGTACTTTTGCAGAAAGTTCTTTGATAGTTAAAATTCGTTCCATAATAACCTCCTAGAATAGAATAATAATTCTATTCTGAGGTATTATCGAAAGAAATCAAAGTACAGCTGTTTGCAAAATCTATCTGTACACTCATTTCTTTCGATAACCAAAAGCTTTCGATAATTGCCGGTGCCGGGATTTCCTATCATTATAATGTTTTGATGTTTATCTATGTAATCGCAGCCTGCCAGCTCAAAGACAAAGGGCTCTTTTACATGCTTAAGTCTTCCTGTATCGAATTCATCAAGTGTTTTTATGTATGGATACTTGGCAGCTTTGATCCGCCTTTTTCGATTATTTTCCTGACGCTGGTCACTTTCAACCCTGAGCAATTCAAGGAGGAAATCTTCGTAACTCATCTTGGTATCGAGCTGACGAATTATATTTTCATAATCACAAAACGTTGGAAGCTTGAGTTGCTTGCAGTAAAGTGAAATGGATTGTGCTTTCACATTTATTTCAGCCATTAACTGTTCACCACCATTCCGAACTTGTCGTCATAGGCTGACAAGTCGACAGCATCAACAGGGATGTCTCTGGGAACTGATATTGAACCAGTTTTTACTGGACCATCCAAGTAGCTACGCACTAAATCTATGGTTGGATTCACAGTATGTGGTATCTGGTTTTTAATGCTGATTATTCTATCAGTACCATAATCAAGGCACATACGAAGAAGTTTGATTGTATCCCTGTTAGCACTAGGAAAGTTCATCCCCCATTCAAGCAGATCCTTTTGTATGGCTTGCCTCACAGGCTTTGCATTAAATACGGAGCGAGGTTTACGTTCTAATAGAGGCATGTAATGCTCCAGTGTATAGCTAGTTTCGCCTCCACGACCGTATACACGGTCATACGAAGCAACAATGGCAGCTTTGTAATAAATATCAATATGATTGCCGTAGGCTTTGATAGTGTTTTCTTTGCCTATTAGTGTTGCTGGTACCGAATAATTGTTTTTATCGAACCTTACGGTTGAGTATTCACTCGCTTTTGCGACAACAGTCTTACTGGTGTCAAAACTGTATTTAGGTAGTGAGTAAAAATAGGATAACTCCTGGCGAATCCTGAGCCCAACACTACCGTCACGTCCATGAATCAGATGTTGCTGATATTCTATAGATTTAGCATAAAGTTTACTGTTTAGTTCTGATAAAACTTTCACCCTTGGAACAGGAACTAGGAAGTTTCTTCTAGAAAAGCCTACAAGGTTTTCAACCAAGCCCTTCTCGTTGCCACTTGCAACGTTACAGAATATTGGATGGAATGCATAATGTGCACTGAAGGCTTTATACCTGTTTTGTATTTGCGCATATTGTCCAAATCCTTCTTTTACAGCAACTTTAGCATTATCAAATATGACCTTATGTGGAATACCACCGAAGAATTCAAAAGCTTTCTGCTGACCTTCCAGGAAAGATTCTTCGTTCTGATGTTTAAATGCCATAACAAAAATCGCACAGCTGAAGCATAATCTTGCGCAAAAAAGATTAATCTTAGTTTTAGCCCCATCAAGGTATATTGTGGCTTCGCCCCAGTCAATCTGCAGGGCTTCGCCCGGATCGAATTCTAATGGGATGAAGGATTTTGGAATACTCCCTTTGATTCTGTTTACAGCAAGCCTCACTGTTGATTCTCCACCGGTAAATTGTTTCTCAGTTACTAAACGCTGATAAATACGCCTTGCAGTATGCTGCTGCTTATTTAGGTTTTCAGATTTATCTTCCTCAAGACATTGAAGAATAAAGTCCAATACATCGTCAGTCAGAACATCTGCCTTTCGATTATATTCTTTTCGTTCCCAGGGGACACTGTCGCCGTCACAGTATTTCTTGACGGTATTACGCGATATGCTGAGCACTTTAGCTATAGCCCTTTGTGACATACCTTGGAAAGTACTCATTTCTCTGATTTTTTGGTACATGTCCACGTTAATAATCACACCTTTCATCATCTCCCTGCACTAATTTTTGAGATTAGTATACAGGTAATTTTGAAAAGTGGCTCACTTTTTGGTTAGCACAAAGGAACAAAATGGCTCACTTTTATATTAGCATTCACATATATATTATGAACAGTATTTAAAGAAAAAGACGAAAGCAGAAAACTATAGATATATGGGATTTGGTTTAAGATTTTCAAAAGACTTCATTTTTAATAGTGGTGGTAGACCTGTAATATATGATAAACCTGATGATGCAAAACATTATTTACAAATATCTGAATATTGGAGAATTGTAAATTTGGATTTTTCAAATGAAAATAATTATATTGACTGGATGCACGAAAGAGAATGGAGAGTTCCGGGCAATTTGAAATTTGATTTATCAGAAGTTGATGTTTTAATCCATAGTGGGAAGGCTTATAAGAAGTTTATTGATAGATGTAGGGCTAATAAAAGTAAAGACATATTGAAAGAAATAAAATCATTAATTACATTACCACCAATACTATTTTAAGAACCGTTTTTGGTGGTGACAAATACATCATAAGAAAGTGTAGACACAAAACAGGTTTCAAGCAAAAAAAGGTTAGCCTAGTAGCAGCCTTGTATAAAATTTAGTTAACATAATTGGATCGAAATAAGGTGGAGTAAGTGTGGATGAAATTAAAAAATTCTTTATTGATAATTCCGTACAGATACGGACTTTGATTTCGGTTGCTTTCGGTGGATTAGTAACATATATTTCAACCTCTGCTGCCGAAAATAGAAAGAACAAGCATATGGCACAAAGCGAAAAAATGACACAAATATTAATTCCATAGTAAGCGTCAAATAAACCGTCACATAGAATAGAAACCATGAAAATAGTACAATCACAATAAATATGGTTATAAAAGTTG
>PHAD01000157.1 GCA_002841595.1 Firmicutes bacterium HGW-Firmicutes-12 | reverse complement strand
CTATCATGGCTGGTGGAGACCCTGAAATGTTCGAAAAGGTTAAACCTATTTTCGACCAGATTGGTGGTAACATTTTCTATCTCGGCGGCATTGGAACCGGTCAAGTAATCAAAATGTGCAACAACATAGTTCTGGCCGCGAATACCGTTGCCTTGGCGGAGGCCTTTGCTACAGGTGTAAAAGCCGGATTAAATCCCCAAACTATCCTCGATATCTTTAAAGTAAGTACTGCCAACAGTAAAGCTCTGGATCTTTTCGGAGAAAACATTGTTAATGGAACATATGAACAAGTCATTTTCGCTTGCAGTCACATGCAAAAAGATGTCGATTTATTCATGGGTCTTACTAATGAGCTAAAGGTACCTGCTCTTCTAAGCACCATTACCCATCAGTTATTTAATTCCGCTATGAAAAAAGGCTATGGCCCTCAAGATATGTCAGTTGTGGCAGCTATTGTTGAAGAGCTTGCTGATCAGAAGATATCTTCAGCAAAAGAATAGTAATTCTAATACCTTCTCTATAGCCATTTAATATTAAGAAATGTGTCGCAGTTCAAGCCTGAACCGCGACACATTTCTTTTAATTTAAGCACAAGTCCTACACTTGGTGAATATGATACTATAAACAAGCCCATGAAAGGAATGAGGAATATGCACAATACTTATAACCCATATCCATGCCCTTACTATGCTAACATACCAATGTATAATCCTTATAATATGTATAATCCTTATAATATGTATAATGGTTATTACCCCAACCCCTTTATTACATTAAAGGATTATGGACCAAATCCCTTTGTAGTTAATATTGAGGAGGCTACATTACAGAATAATAATTTCCGGATTGCGTTATGGACAGGATGCCATTTGCAACTTACCTTGATGAACATCAGGGTTGGTGAGGACATAGGGTTAGAAATGCATCCAGACGTTGACCAATTTATACGCATTGAAGAAGGTCAAGGAATTGTTAAAATGGGAGATAGAAAAGATTGTTTGGATTTTCAAAGGAATGTCTCTGATGACTATGCCATAGTTATTCCTGCGGGTAAATGGCACAATCTTATTAATACAGGTCCTAGACCACTTAAATTGTACTCTATTTATGCGCCACCTCAGCATCCATATGGTACAGTTCATGAAACTAAAGATGATGCAGAAGAGCACCACGGACACTAATACAATCTAATACTTGTTGGAAGTTTAGATTATTCTACCAATTAATCTGTCTACGTTTTGAAAAGGCCTCATTCGTGGGGTCTTTTCTCTTAATAAAACCCAAAAGAAGTACTAGAGGAAAATTTCGGTTAGGCGGAGTCAGGTGCCCACATAGCCATAAGCCGCCATGGACGGCGGCTACTTAAGTACTTTCATTCATTATGCATCAAAATTTATAGCTAATTTCTTAAGGTCTATTACCGCACCTGACATCATTAGTAAATCAAGTCCTAAAAGACCATTTATACAGCCTTTCAATTTGACCTAATTTAACTTCTCCTACATTTTTTGAGAAAAAGTTATGTATACTTCCCCCAACACCGTAAAATGAATTCACACTATCATCTGCTTCAGCAAATATGCCTATATCTTCAATCACATCAGGTGATATCATCGTCTCTACAGCACCTGTATCTATCACAATATCTTCAATTATTTTTACGCTTCCACGAAAAGATATCTGGATGGAAGTAAACAAAAGCCCGTCCCGAAACTTTATATTCAATGGATTGCACCTCTATAACCAAAGATCGGCTTTATCAGCACTTCTATCTTTTCTTTTCCAGTGTGATAGACTAATGTGTTATCCATAGTTCGGACAAGCTCTCTAGTTGCTTCTTTCTCATCATTAAAAGACTGAACTACTTCCATATCATCTATATATCTCACGTTATCTTTTATGTGAGACTTAAGTATTTGAATTTTTACAAATCTATCTGGATATATTTCCCTAACTTCTTCCCATTTCATAAGACCATCCCACCTTAAGTATTACTCGTAAGACTATTATATCATGTCAATAGTATTTTCTTACATAATAGTATAGTATTCCTTACTAACTTCTCTTCTCCTCCTTCATAATTCCCCTATATTTCGGCAAAACACAAGTCCCCCAAAGTGCCTAGGTAATATTAGCAATTCTACATTGTTGCGCATAAAAAAAGATGGCAAGTATTAGATTAAATACCTACCACCCCAACTATTGAAAATTAACAACGGCTTACCATGAAGGGATCACTATAACATACGGTAAAATGTCTATTAGTTAGCATCCTCAGGGGAAATTCCTTTCTAGATTCTTCAAGCAAATCTCCCTTTTCTCCATCTCTTTTTATTTGCAATACTATATGACATTTTATTATTTTTATTTCACTACTATATTAACGAGTTTGCCAGGTATTGTAATGACTTTGACCAGTGTCTTCCCTTCTATTGCAGACTGCGCCCTCTCCATTGCCAGCACTGTCTGTTCAAGTTCTTTCGGGGCAAGCTGGGCTGGCACCATCAAGCGATCGCGCACCTTACCGTTAATCTGAAGAACAACCTCAACTTCATCTGCCAATAAAGCTTCCTCACTATAGGTCGGCCAAGGTTGAAGATGCACACTTTCCGTACGTCCACTCGCAGCCCATAGCTCTTCACTTAAATGAGGCGTAAACGGAGCCATAAGGATAATTAGGCTATCAATGGCTTCTTTAAAGAGAACACTATTCTTTTCCTCTTTTTCCTTGTAGTGATATAGCCCATTAACCAATTCCATAATCGCGCTTATGGCAGTATTAAAATTAAAGCGCTGTTCAATGTCTTCGGTCACTTTTTTAATAGTCCCGTGCAAAAGTCGGCGTATATCCTTATCGTCAGCGGAAAGCTCTTTTTGCAGTTGCTCACCTGTCGCTATTTCATTAAAGTAGCTATAAACTAACCGCCACACACGTCTTAAGAAGCGATAACTTCCTTCAACTCCCTGATCACTCCACTCCAGATCACGTTCCGGCGGTGATGCAAAGAGTATAAAGAGACGAGCAGTATCCGCACCATATTTATTGATGATCTCTTCAGGACTAACAACGTTGCCTTTGGACTTGGACATCTTTGTTCCGTCTTTCAAGACCATACCTTGCGTCAGCAAATTCAAAAAAGGTTCTCTCGTACTAATCAAACCAAAATCATTGAGTGCTTTCGTAAAGAAACGCGAATACATCAAGTGTAATATAGCATGTTCTACACCGCCGATATATTGATCTACATTCATCCAATAATCGCTTTTTTCTTTACTAACAGCCTCATTGCTGTTTTGCGGATCACAGAAACGCAGAAAATACCATGATGAACAAACAAAGGTATCCATTGTGTCCGTTTCACGACGAGCTTCTCCTCCACATTGCGGACACGTTGTATGAAGAAATTCAGGGATATAGTTTAAAGGAGACTCTCCTGTTGGTCTAAACTCTACATTGAGCGGAAGCATCACCGGAAGACTCTCATCGGGCACCGGCAAAGCTCCACATTTGTCACAGTATACTATGGGTATCGGAGCACCCCAATAACGCTGACGTGATATAAGCCAATCCCTTAGTCGGTAAGTAATTCTCTGGCGGCCTTGTTCTATTTTCTCCAAATGCTCAGCTATTTGCTTTCTCCCCTCAAGGCTTGAAAGTCCAGTAAAACTACCTGAATTATACATAACCCCATCTTCGACATAGGCTGTATCCATTGTTTCGAGCTCTATTTTTTCGCCTTCCGGTTGAATAACAACACGTATCGTCAACTGATATTTTTTTGCAAAAGCAAAGTCCCTTTCATCATGAGCCGGCACTCCCATAACGGCCCCTGTTCCATATTCATATAAAACATAATTAGCAACCCAGATCGGAATTTTCTCTTTTGTCAGAGGATTAATCACGTAGGACCCTATAAACATACCTTCCTTTTCCGTCTCCGTCGAGGTACGAGCAATTTCTGTCAGCTGCCTTACGTTTCGCACGAAATCCTGAATCGGTTTTTCATATTCGCTTCCCCTGATTAACTCCTCGACCATGGGATGCTCTGGAGCAAGCACAAGATAGGTAGCACCAAAGAGTGTATCCTGTCTCGTCGTAAACACAGGGATCTTCTCATCTGTTTTTTCAACAGTAAAATTGATTTCCGCCCCTTCACTACGGCCAATCCAGTTCTCCTGCATAGTCTTAACCTTATCTGGCCAGCCAGGTAGTTTATCAAGATAATCTAATAATTCCTGGGCATAATCTGTAATTCGGAAAAACCATTGTTCAAGGGCTTTTTTCTCGACCAGGGCCTCACAACGTTCACAAGCCCCATCTACAACCTGCTCATTGGCCAGCACCGTGGCACAACTCGGGCACCAGTTAACCCCGGCCTTCTTCTTATAGGCTAGGCCATTTTTATATAATTGTAAGAAGAGCCACTGGGTCCATTTATAATAATCAGGCAGACAAGAAGCCACTTCCCTATCCCAATCATAGCTTATACCCATTGATTTGAGTTGGCTTCTCATGTTATTAATGTTTTCAAGTGTCCATTTTGCTGGAGGTATACCATGCTTAATCGCAGCATTCTCAGCCGGAAGACCAAAGGAGTCCCATCCCATCGGATGAAGAACATTATATCCCCTCATTGTTTTAAAACGAGCTATTACGTCCCCAATCGAATAATTGCGTACATGGCCCATATGTAGGTTCCCGGACGGATATGGAAACATCTCCAGGCAGTAGTATTTTTTCTTGTTAGCATCTTCGCTAACCTTATATAAATTCTGCTTTTCCCATTTTT
>PHAD01000156.1 GCA_002841595.1 Firmicutes bacterium HGW-Firmicutes-12 | reverse complement strand
TCATTCCTTCTTTTGTATCCTTACCCCAAACCCCCGCCGCAAACGGTATAATAAAGCCTGTAATTCTAGCTGGCACCCAGTTAACTATTTCATACATCTTTACCGACGCCCAGCCAAATTCCTTATATTCCTCGTTCCTGTAACCAACCATCGAAAAAAGAGTCTTTACTGCCTTGTAGGCCATAGCCAAAGCTGGCCCACCAAGGAAAATATAGAATAAAGGCGCAATTATGCCCTCAACAGTGTTCTCTGCCAATGTCTCTACTGTACCCCGAATTATTCCCTCTTCCTTCAAATCATACGTATCTGTGCTAACAATATTAGAAAGCCTCTCTATAGCTAAAGTACAATCTCCCTCCTGGAGGGCTTTATATACTTTCATCGCCTTGACGGAGAAACTTCGTACTGCCAGAGAGTAAAAAATAAATATGCTGCAAACAATCGCATATAACCATGGAGAAATAACCCAGGCTATACGTATTACAAACCAGGTCATCAAGTAAGTAAGTACAACAGTAATCAGCGCCAACAATATACCTGCTGTCCGCGTACCGATGCTACCAAGTATAAATCTACGGATTATTTTTTCCATACTTATAATAAGTTTACCAATCAAGCTAACCGGATGAGGGAGCCGGGTAAGGCCTCCCAATAGGAAATCCAGCAGATATCCAACGACTATATAGGTTCCCATCAGTTTTCTAATCCTCCACCCACCATAATTTCATTTATTCATCTATAGTTTCTTTATCAAAGTTTTGATAATATTGATTTTAACTTATTATCAATATTAAGTGAAGGGGGAGGGATATTTATCTGGTCTATGAATTCATAGGACTCCTTTTAATACGATGGCTTTTTGTTGACTCATTTCTTCCAGGCTTGTACTTATACCTTCCCTTCCCAACCCGCTCATTTTGTAGCCACCAAATGGAAACTCAGCTGGTCTATATCTCCCAGATCCGTTAATCACGACTCCTCCACATTCCATGCTGGCAGCGGCTTTCATAGCCTTACTTATATCACGGGTCATTACTGCACCCATGAGCCCGTATCTAGAGGAATTGGCTATTTGAACAGCTTCTTCAAAGGTGTCAAAGCCAATTATAGGGAAAACAGGGCCGAATACTTCCATATCTTTGGCGATATCCATATCTGCCGTAACATCAACTAGTATCGTCGGTTCAACAAATGTCCTGTCAAAACGTTTTCCACCCAAAAGACAAACGGCGCCCTTTTCTATAGTACTCTTTATTTGATTTTCAACATTAATGGCTGCTTTTTCATTAATAAGACAGCCCATATCCATCTGTTGATCAAGAGGATTTCCAACACGCAATTTTCCAAGATCATTAACTAGCATATCGGTAAATTGTTGCTTCACTGTGTTTTGTACGATCAGTCTTTTTGTTGAAGCACAGATTTGTCCTGCACATGAAGCCCTAGACATAATCACTTCTTTCACAGCCAAATCAAGGTTCGCATCTTCAAAAACTATCATTGCATCATTTCCACCTAATTCAAGCATCACATGGTGGAGGTGCTTGGCGGCAGACTCAGCTACATTAACACCGACTTCAGTACTCCCAGTTAGACTGACAGCATCTATTTTCGAGCTCGCTATCAATTGATTTCCAACAGTAGAACCGCTGCCGGTAATAACTTGTGCAACATTTCCTGGGACGCCGCTTTCTATGAGTAACTCTGTAAGACGGATATTAGTTAAAGGATTATCTGAAGCGGGCTTAACGATTATTGCATTACCCATAGCTAGGGCCGGTGCTATCTTATGAGCAAACGAAGTGGCAGGAAAATTAAAGGGAATAATGCAAATAATTAGCCCAAGTGGTTCCCTTCTGGTAAAAACAATATCATGTTCAGAGCCAGGCTGCGCATCAGACAAACAAGTACTATATAAATGGGCTGCTCTTTCAGCATATCCTCTTACCATTTCCGGAACTCGGAGAAGTTCTCCTCTTGCATCTTTTATTGTTTTTCCCGTTTCTTTACAAAGTAAGGTTGCCACCTCTTCTTGATGTTTCTCTACCAAGTCTGCAAAGACCATCAGAATTCTACAGCGTTCATGTAAAGGTGTCTTAGCCCATACTTTCTTACCGACTTGTGCTATATCTAAGGCTTTCTCAATGTCCTCGTTTGTGGCACTAGGGACAGTATCAAGCAATTCCATTGTAGCCGGATTAAACACCTCAATTATTTTGCCATCATGAGCATCGACTTTGTTACCTCCAATAATCATCTTCATAATATTGATCCCCCTTCATTTATATATATCCTCATTAATATATATCCGTATTGGTTCACTCTGATGAAATGATTTAACAGGCAGACTTCTTGTTTCGTGGAATGCTATTTTACCGCATTTACATTATAATAATTTACTGATAGTGTATATACAAACAAAATTGTTGTCAATCAACTGTTATGATATATTATACACGAGGTGATGTATTTGAAAGCTTTTTTAAGTTGGTCGATAGTATTCTCTCTATGTCTTTTTTGGGTAGCGCCTTTCGTAAATTATTCTATCAATGATATTCCTCTATTGATTATTTTGAGTTTAGTTATAATTGGGACTTGTTCAATCTTGTTGATTATCATTTTGATTAAAGAAAGATTAAAAGATAGGGAGGAAGAAAAAGATGCTCTTAACAAATACTAGTGATGTTACAGGCAGAGAAATTCTGGAGAACCTCGGTTTAGTTAAAGGGAGTACAATTAGAGCAAAGCATCTGGGAAAAGATATTCAATCTTTTTTTCGTATGATCGTGGGTGGCGAATTAAAGGAATATAGCGAAATGATCGAGGAATCCAGGAAAATTGCAACTGCCCTTATGGTTAAGGATGCCGAAAATCTTGGAGCAAATGCAGTGGTGAATATACGCTTTGCTACCTCAGCTGTAATGCAAGGAGCTGCAGAAATCCTCGTTTATGGTACAGCTGTGAAACTTAAATAATTGCATCTTAAAATAGCTATAAACAATAACCCAGCAATCATGCTGGGTTATTGTTTATAGCTATTTTATTAGTTTTTATTCTAGACCATCCCTCTGATTTTTGCTCTAAAAGCCCAGTAACGATTTTGTTTCTTATAGAATCCTGCACAATTACGATAATGAGTGACAGCCTCACGATACATTTCTTTAGCCTCATCTTTATATCCAGTCTCATTAAAAACAACACCGAGCTTATAAGAAAACTCTGGGGAACCATAATTTCTTATTTTTTCTACGTATTCCTCCGCTTTCTCGTTATAGCTTTCTACTTTTAACAAGTATTCTACTAAATAGATATAGGGCGCCCCGTATTTTATTTTGGGTTTCAGCTCCAAAGCACGTTCCAAAGCATCTTTCGCTTTTTCTAACGAGCCAATTTTGAGATATGCCACTCCCAAATAGTAATGGATATCCGGATAATCAGACATTAACTCCCGGGCTTTCTCTAGGTATATAATTCCCTGCTTCATATTTCCCTTTTCTACAAATAAAGCACCTAATTCATAAAAAGCATGCCCCTGATAAGGATTAATCTCTACTTCATTTCTTAAAGCGCTTATCCTTCCTCTTCTCTTAAAAGGTTTAAAAATATCTGGCAAAATCCCTATATACTGCCGATCAATGAATACATAAATAAACACGATTAGAAGTATTGCTAATAAAGGATTACGAAGAAAATTGCCAAGTAACATGTAAATAAAAAAGTATTTCAACTGCTATCACTCCAATAATATTAGCTTACCTAGAGTTATTTTACTAAAACCTCTATAATATATAAAGGGTATTTACATAAATTCGCCAGGAGATACGAATGAAAAAAGTAACAGCAGCTCTCATTATGCATAACGGCAGGGTCTTAATCGCTAAAAGAAAAGCGGATGATAAATTGGCCAACAAGTGGGAATTCCCCGGGGGAAAAGTTGAGTTCGGGGAAACCCCGGAAGAATGCCTGATCAGGGAGATTAAAGAAGAATTAGATATTGAAATAATTATAGATAGTTACTTTGCTGAAAGCGTCTACACCTATCCACATGGTACTATCCATCTGATGGCTTACTGGGCCAAATGGATAAGCGGTACAGTGAAGCCGACTGTGCACGATGATATAAAATGGGCACCACCAGAAGAGCTGCCCTTGTATGACTTTGCACCAGCCGATATTGCGATTGTAGAAAAGCTTACTTCAGGTTTATGAATACTGTTTATGGCTCACATTAATAGTTGTTTATCGGGAAAAAAACTTTCTATTCTCAAAATGAATTTTATATTATAATATCATCAGGAACTAATTGTAAGGAGTATTTAGATGGAAGAGAAATTACTAAATCTAATGGAAAAAATGTATAAAGAAGTAAATGACATAAAAAATAAGATGGCCTCAAAAGAAGATATCGCAAAAATTGAAACAAAAATAGAGACCAACGTTATTGATAAAGTTCGTGCCCTTTATGACAACAGAGAACTTCAATCTGAAATAAATGATAAGTTGTTAAGCACATTAAACCGCATTGAAGACAAGATAGATACACTACAAATGGAAACAGCACATGTCCGTAGGGTTAAATAATTATATCCCCTCCACCAGTGCATAGTATGTGTGTCCCTTCCGCCGCATCACTCGTAATTAAAGCCTTTTTGCACAAGGCTTTTTTATTTTGGGTTATTAAGTTGACCGGCTTGAAATCACATTAAAATAAGATAATAATAATTTTCCAAAGTGAAATAATATCTATGAGACTAACTATATGAAGTCAAGTATATCCAAGTAAAAAACTGATTTAACGTAGATCAGACGAAATCTAAAATTAGGCA
>PHAD01000010.1 GCA_002841595.1 Firmicutes bacterium HGW-Firmicutes-12 | reverse complement strand
ACCGGATTATTATATCTCAGGTATTGCCTTTAGTTACGTTTTTAGTTTTGTCGCTACTGCCTTTCTAAACATTCTAATTATTAGAAAAAAAGGAGGGCTTCAACTAGAACCATTATTTTTTGTACGAATATCTATTGCTGGACTAATTCTTATAAAAATGCTTAACGCTACCGCTTATTTAATCCAAAATAATATTATCTTGCTAATACTTCTAGTTCTAGCACACACAATAGTTTATTTCTTCCTGCTTCTAATTATGGGAGATAAGTACTCCCGTCTTATTCTCAATCAACTATTCAAGGCGAACTCATCAAGGTGAAACTTAGGAGATAATAATAGAGAAAGAATGCCTGAAAATATCAGCCATTCTTTCTCTATTACCATTTTATAAACCTATATTTTTGTAATGACCGTCTTTTCCTACCGTCTCCCATATATTAACGAAAGAGCTTCAGTCCTAGTCACTTCCTGCGTTCGGCATATCCCACGTACAGCAGATGTTATTGTTTTGCTTCCTGGCTTATTAACCCCCCGAACCGTCATACACATATGCTCTGCTTCAATAACTACAATTACTCCGTGAGGGTTTAATCCTTTAACAATTGTATCAGCAATTTGCGAAGTAAGACGTTCCTGCAACTGCGGTCTGCGTGCATATACCTCTACTACCCGCGCTAATTTAGATAGTCCTGTTACTTTCCCTTTTCTAGGGATATAAGCAACATGAGCGTGCCCGTAAAAAGGCAAAAGATGATGCTCACAAAACGAATAAAAAGGAATATCTTTTACTAAAACCATCTCTTCATGGTGTTCATTAAAACAAACCTCAAGATGTTCTTCGGCATTTTTATCCAGTCCGGAAAATATTTCTGCACACATTCTTGCATAGCGGTAGGGTGTGTCCTTTAGTCCCTCTCGTTCAGGATCTTCCCCAATAGCCTCAATAATTTCTCTGACTGCTTTTTCAATTCTGGAAAAATCCATTCAAGTAACCCCTTTAATCATATTTAATATATTTTACCACATTTCAACAAGGTTCTAAACCAAAAGCTTTATTATAGTACTCGACAGCCTTATTATCAGCACCCAGAGCTTCATAAATTTGAGCTAGCGACGACCAAGAGGTTTGTTCCCAATCAGAAGTTTTTTTCAAATGTTCTACTATATCCATTGCCTCAATATAATAATGTTGCTTCTTAAGACAGCTTATCAAGTTAAAGGCAATCTCCGGTTCTCCCATTGATACCGCTAAGCTCCTATAATACTGGCATAAAGCCGCATTATAGTCCTGCATACTTTCATAAACCCAAGCCAAGTTGTTTAATAGCTGATAGTCTATGGGATTTTTTATTACTAGCCTTTTAAGAATCTCTAGAGCTTGTATATTCTTTCCGACCTTTGCATAAACAGAAGCCAGATTTAACTGTACATCTTGATTCTGTGGTTCTAATTCCAACGCCAACCTATAATAATCAATACTCCTTTCATAATCTTGCATCATGCTATAACAATAGCCAAGCGAATTAAGTACTCCTGTTTCACAAGATTTATTAATTAGCTTCTCCATGATTCCAATAGCCTCTTGGTATCGTTTCATTTTTATACATACCGTTCCATAATTAGCCAGTAAAATAGTATCACGAGGACTAATTTTTATTGCTTTATCTAAACAGTTTACTGCTTTATTTGTATCACCTGTTTTTAGACAACACAAGGCCATATAATTAAGATTTTCAGCATCATTAGGCTTCATTTTCCAGCACTTTTCGAAACAGATGAGAGCTCCTTGGGTATCACCTTGTTTTAGTCTAATTTTTCCTTTGGCAAATATAGCCTCACAGAAGAAACCGTTCCTTTTCAGTACCTCATCATATAGAATTTCTGCTGTATGATCCTCTCCATTTTCAGCTTTTGCTTTTGCCAACCAGTACATGTATAAAAGATTGTTTCTGTCTATCTCCAAGGCTCTTAGAAATGCTTTTCCTGCCTTATCCCATTGAGCTTCTTTTGCATACACTGAACCTATAATCCACCATTCTTTTTCTCCAGCTGCTCCCTTATTAACGACTTTTTCCATATATTTTAATACCTTCGCATGATGCTCAAATATTTTCGCAATACCGGCCATCTTTTTTAACCAACCCACTTCAAGTTTAGCTTTTATTCTATACATATTTGTACCCTCCATCACATTTGTTATACTACTTCTACAAATATTTTCCATTTCCTTCCATTGTTATTCATTTCTTTTACTAGCATAAATAACTCACCCGGCTCATAAGGATTAGATATAAAAAACCAGGAGGTACGTAAGGATGAAAAATCTGTCTCAGGGTCCCTCCTTCTGTGAAGGTTTTCGCTTTTCTTGTGTTATGAAGGGTTTGATAAGTGCATTTATTATCGCAATAATTCTTAGTCTACTAGTTAGTTTGCTTCTGCAATTTACTTCAATCTCAGAAAGTCTTTTAAACAACTTTTCTACATTCATATTCTTCATAAGTATTCTCTGCGGCTCAATCATTGGAGCCTATTTAGCAGGAGGCAAAGGTTTAGTGCATGCATTTTCAGTTAGTATATTATATCTTTTATTAATTCTGCTTATAGGTTTTATCTGGAGTACTGACACAATTAATCTGACTCAAATTACTACAAGAATTGGTTTTACCCTTTTGTCTGGAATACTAGGCGGTTTTATTGGAATAGGTCTTTCATCAAGGTGAACAAAAAAAGGGAGTGCATCTAGCTACTCCCTTTACTTAATTATTTTTTTCAAGAAACTACGCATAAATTGTGGTAACCGTATAAAATAAACAGCTTTAATATCTTTCATTCTGTCACCCTCCGTCTTTTTAATTCTTTCCAAAATATATTATTAAAGATATAGAGGTTTGTGACAGTCCAATTAAAATAACTCATTATCTAATACTTTGGTACCTTTAGGTTACTTACCATCAGATAAGACAAACCCAACATAGCAATAGGGTAAAAGATAAGAGGCAACCTATTAGCCAGAAGCACAAAAATCGCCATCATCGGACCAGCAAAGGTTATTGGAACACCTATGAAATGATCACTAGTAATCATGACATTAAAGCGAGCTAATCGGACTGCTCCACAAAGAGCAAATATAATCGCTATTGTAAGACCAAAATATCCAATGCTCTTGAGTACCGATGCATACGTAAGCAAAGCTGGAGCCACGCCAAACGAAACCAGATCAGACAAGGAATCTAGTTCCTTTCCAAAATCAGAGGATACCTGAAGATGACGGGCAATCCTTCCATCCATTCCATCAAGTACCATCGCTAATAGAATAGCTAATGCTGCCTCCTTGTACATCCCCCCCATTGTATACCACAAGGATGTTATTCCCAAAATAAGGTTTGCAAGGGTAATGATATTGGGAATAAGCCTTTTATTCATATCTTTAACCTCCCAAGTATTGTCTGGCCACCACGCACCTTCTGACCTAACTTAACACTTATTTCTGAGCCTTTAGGCAAATATACCTCAACACAAGATCCAAACTTAATCATACCAAACCGCTCTCCCCTGGACAATTCTTTACCAGGTTTTACCCAACATACAATTCTTCTAGCAATAAAACCAGTGATTTGAACTACAAGTATCATAAGATGTGGATCTTTTTTACTCCGAATGCCTATATAATTTCTTTCATTAATATGAGATGCATGCCCTTTAAAAGCCGGGAGAAACTTGCCTGGCTTATATTCAATAAAATCAACAACAGCATCAATAGGTGCTCTATTTACATGGACATTAAATACATTCATAAAAATACTTATTTTCACAGCTGGGCCTTTAATATACTTCTCTTCTTCAACATCTTCCAAAAACTGAATAAAACCATCTGCTGGAGCAATAACATCCTCTTCATGCCCTTCGTATACTCTATTAGGGTTACGAAAAAAATACAAGGTGAAAAGTATAAATAGAATTGGTAGAACAACCCCTGCTATGTTAAACCAATAGTAGAAAACAACCATAAAAGCAACCCCGGCAATTAAAAGATCTACTGCATCCGGCATAATGGGGAATTCATGTCGTTTCAATATGGTACTCCTCTCACAACTAAAATATTCCTATACTCTTTTGTGCCAGTCCACTACTCTTTCCACAAGTGTAGCCATATCTCCTGCATAATACTTTTGATTGGGTAAAGAATTTATAAACGTTCTGCCATATCGCTTCGTTATTAATCTCCTATCTAATATAATAACCACTCCACTATCATCTATCGTTCTTATTAGCCTGCCATAACCTTGTCTAAAGCGTAAAACAGCTTGAGGCAAGCTATAATTCAAAAATGCATTCTTACCCTCTTTTTCTAATCCCTCAAGGCGTGCCTCCACTAAAGGAATGGTTGGTGGTACAAACGGCAACCTAACTATAATGAGAGATTTAAGGGTATCGCCCGGGAGATCAATGCCCTCCCAAAAAGTACTCGCCCCAAAGGCAACTGCCTGTGGGTTATTTTTCATTTCACTTAATAGTGTATGCCGACGTCCATTTACACCATCAGCAAATAACTCCAGTCCAATTTGTCTCAATGGTTCAGAAAGCTGTCCATACATATAACGTATCTGCTTATGAGATGTAAAAAGGACCAGTGTATTTCCTCTTGTAACTCTAATATAATGTAGAAGTCCTTCTGCTACTGCAAGGTTATATGCCTCCTCACTGGTTTTTGCCGGATCCGGTAGACTGCTGTCAATCAATAATAAAGCTTGTTCATCATAATAAAAGGGTGATAGAAGCTGTACTGTATCTACTAGCTCCTCCGGAATGCCTAATTGCTCTATTACATAAGTAAAACTTTCCTCAACGCTGAGTGTAGCTGAAGTCATAATGACAGAGGCTTTTGTAGAAAATAGCATCTCATTAAATAACGTTCCAGTACTTATTGGTGCAATGTGAAACCGCAAATCCATCCTATAGATGTCCTTTTCTATCCAATAAACCTTCTCGGCATCATGTTCTAAACTGATAAATTGCTTAACTATTTCATAATCATTTTTTAACTGGCTATACAATGTTTTTAAGGCATGTAGGGGCATTATCTCTTCAGGATTCTTATCTTCTGTATTTATACCGGCTATCAGCCTTTTTATACAATCTAAAAGTGAAAATGTTTCCACTAATAAATTGTCATAAAAGAGCATAATCGTTTGCCACCATTTTTCACTTCTCTTCTGCTCACTTATTCTGGTAGTTTCCGGCAAGTCGCTAGCTATAATACATCCTTTTATATCTTCTATGACCTCATTAAGTCTTTTATGCAAAAAATCTGCTGCACTGATGTTATCAAGCATACATTGTGCATGTTTTTCATCATAATTTCGTATAGAAGCAAAATGTTTCTTCCAGTAGTATAGAATTCCGCTATTAGCATTTATATCTCTTCTGACTAAGTGTGCAGCATTTTTGCTAAAATCTCGCAAAGAAAAGACATCACTAAACTGCTTTGTACCTTCTTCATCAAGATGATGGGCTTCATCAATTACTAAATACTGATATGGAGGTAGTATCATTTCTCCCATTTTTAAATCTGATAGAAGTAATGAATGATTTACTATAATTATATCTGCTGCCTGAACCTTCTGCCTTATCTTTTGATAAAAACACTCTCGAAAATAAGAGCACAATGAGCCCAAACAAGTTTCGCGGGATGAACATAACTGCAGATAGATTTCGTTCTCCCATTCTCTTAACGTAATAGTGTCCCTATCCCCTGTTTTATCCTGCTCCAACCAAAGACTTATTCTTGCCATTAAAAGTTTTTCGGTCCATGTTAACGAGCTAACATTATCCTTTATTGTTTTCCATTTATGCAAACAAACATAGTTGCTCCGCCCTTTTAGAACTGCTGCTTTAAAAGTAACACAAAGGTTATTTTTTAGTGACTCAATTTCGCCACGAAATAATTGTTCCTGTAACGCAATTGTATGGGTGGCTACTACTACTTTTTCCCCGTTCGCCAAAGCCCAATAAACCGCTGGGAGCAAATAAGCCAACGATTTGCCAACACCGGTACCTGCTTCAACCAACAAGTGACGCTGCTGTTGAAAGGCTTTGCCGACGGCCTTCATCATTGACACCTGCTGCTTCCTCTCTTGATATACCTTCAAGCTTCCCGCAATTTCGCCACCAGGAAAAAACATTTTCTCAAGTTCTCCAATATCCCAGCTAATAATCTTTTCTTCGTTATTATTAACCTCTTCAAATTCCGTATTGTTAAATTGAGAGGGATTGAAGTTAAAATCATAGTTTTTAACTTTTTCTCGCAATATTTCTGCAAATATATTGGTTAACGAGTTGTCTGTATCCTGCATAAAAAAATACATTCCCTGCATAGTCTGCAGGGAAAAGCTCCTTGCAGTATCTAACAGTTTATAAAAGAGCTTTTCTAAAAGAAGCACATCAGGAAGTGCCCGATGTGTTGTATCAACATCCAGTGATAAGGATCGGGCTAGATTTCGCAACGCATAGGAATTCATCCTAGGATATATTAGCTTGCAAAATTCCAGCGAATCCAAAGAAGGATTATCAATTTTTTTTCCTAAAGCTGTTTCAATAAAAGCAATGTCAAAACTGCCATTATGAGCAACAATTATCTTATCATGCAAAAAATCTAAAAGCCTTGCCTTGATATCGTCAAAACAAGGAGATACCGCCAGCATTTCATCATTAATACCTGTCAACTGCGTAATAAAAGGCGATAGGGATACCCCAGGTTTCACAAGTTGTTCAAACACTAACCTTTCTCCATCAGAACTGCTAGTTATTGCTGCTATCTCAATTATTTTATCATTATTAGGATCAAGTCCCGTAGTTTCTAGGTCAAGAAAGACATACTTCGAGTACTTCATACTCCCCTCATCCCATGGCCCAATCTGCCAGATATTGTTCCTGCTCTTTTGTCATTCGGTCTATTTCAACTCCGATTGCGTTCAAACGTAAATCAGCGACTCTCTGATCTATTTCTTGTGGTACTGAAATAACACCAGGCTTAAGAGTTTCTTTGGTCTTTAATAAATATTGCATAGATAAGGCTTGAATAGCAAAGGATAGGTCCATTATTTCGACCGGATGGCCATTACCAGAAGCCAAATTCACTAATCTACCCTCAGCCAATAGAAATATTTTGCGTCCACCCGCTAAAACAAATTCCTCAATATTTGGTTTTATAGTACGCGTAGAAAGTGCACTTTCATATAGATCGGGTTTTTTTATTTCTACATCAAAATGCCCGGCATTTGCTAATACCGCTCCATCAGGCATCACATCAAAATGTTCTTTACGAATGACATTACAATTACCCGTTACTGTAACAAAAAAATTGCCTGCTGCTGCTGCTCTTTGCATAGGCATAACCTCAAATCCGTCAAGCAAAGCCTCGTTTGCTTTGACTGGATCAATTTCTGTTATTATTACTCTAGCTCCAAGTCCCTTAGCCCTCATAGCAACGCCTTTGCCACACCACCCATACCCAACAACAATCACACTTTTACCTGCTATAACAAGATTAGTAGTATGCATAATACTTTCCCATACCGACTGACCCGTTCCATAGCGATTATCGAAAAGATACTTCATCAGTGCATCGTTAACAGCAATTACCGGTATACTTAGAACCCCCGATTTTTCCATGGCTTTAAGCCGCAAAATACCAGTTGTCGTCTCTTCGCATCCACCAATTATGTTGGATATTTGTTTGGAATACTCTTTATGAAGCAGAGCTATGATATCCCCACCATCATCAATTATTAAATCAGGTTCCTGGGCCATTGCTTGGTGATGATGCATCTCGTATTCCTCCTGGCTTGCCCCATGCCACGCAAATGCTCTAATACCACTTTCTACAAGTGCTGCAACTACATCATCCTGTGTCGAAAGTGGATTTGAAGCCGTAACAGTAACTTCTGCCCCCCCTGCTTTAAGAACTTGAGCTAAATAACCGGTTTTGGCCTCTAAATGTAAACAAATAACAATCTTCTTTCCAGCAAAGGGTTTTTCAAGACTAAATCCATCCTTTATTCTATTCAATACCGGCATATAATTCTGCACCCAACTTAGTTTCGCTTGCCCTTTAGGGGCAAGTCCGATATCACGTATACTGGATTGATTAATCATAACCATTCCCCCTATCAATTAGCCTTATTTACCTTTTGACTTTTAACGCACCATAGTTTATAATCTGACTGCTGCATTTTTTTATGTAACATTAATATGCGCCCGTAGCTCAGTGGATAGAGCACTGGCCTCCGGAGCTAGGTGCGTAGGTTCGATTCCTACCGGGCGTACCATCAATATTTACAGACAACTCCTTATTTAGGAGTTTTTTTGCTATTTAGGATAAACCCTGAAACCCATGCTGTCGAAACGCCTCATAAACTACAATCGCAACAGTATTGCTTAAGTTAAGTGACCTAGCTTGGAAGCCCATCGGGACACGTATACACCGCTCCTGTTCCTTTCTAAGAAGCATTTCAGGAAGTCCCTTTGTCTCCTTACCAAAGACAAAATATGCACCAGTTGGATATGCTATTTCTGTAAAACCCCGCTTTGCTTTAGTTGTTGCATAATACAATAAAGCGGGGTTTGTTTTTGCCAAAAAATCATCTAAATTATTATAGAGATTAATATCCAAAGTATTCCAATAATCTAAACCCGCGCGTTTTAAATACTTATCTTCTATTGAAAAACCTAATGGTTTCACCAAATGAAGACTGCATCCTGTAACAGAACAGGTTCTAGCTATATTACCGGTATTGGCAGGAATCTCCGGTTCAACCAAGACAATATTAAACAAGATTCTCACCCTTTTTCGTCAATTCGCTCCAGAGTTTGGGGGTCAGAATATCTTGCAAAAGCATTTTCGCATAACTACTCTTTCCTATCCAACTGTCACTCTGCCAATCATCTAAGTTAATTCGCGGGTTATCCTCTTCATGGATAACACACTCTCCGTTTTGATAACACTGTAACCATTGACGCACTAATTGATCCTCTCCAGTATTTACCACCTCAAGCCTAAGTCTGTCCGCACGAGGTGAAAACAGTGTACAAATATAAGTCCTGCATACCAATGGTCTAATCTCATACTGAGTACATCTCTTCTTTTCTTTATCAAGTAAGATGCACTTATCAGCAAAGTCTCGAGCAAGCATTATATCAATATTTCTTCCAATGACCGCCACATAAGTATACCTGTTAAAAAACTGACCCATAGATAATTCTGGTGATAGTTTGCTTTTCAAGTCAAATACATCTATGCTAGTGAGCGGCATTCTTTCACCACAGCAGGTATCACAACCCTCGCAATGGTTAGTATCATCCCTTAACCTAATAAAATCGCCAGCAAGAATATAGGTATCTAATGCATCTAGATAATCAGCAACTGTTGCATCCTTTCCGGTAATCTCAATATCAATTCCTTTTATCTCATCTTTATAGTAGGGTAGTAGTCTAACCTTCATTGAGCCTCCAATTGTATGTCATTTTATTTTAACAATAACCATTATACACAAGATATGGTTATAAAAACAGTGCTTATTAGACTGTTTATACGACTGCTACCTCTTACATTACTGTCCTTCACTTCCTTCTTTCTCACCACTTTTCATCTCAACACTTTCAATTTCCCCTGATATATCCATTTGGAATTCCTGACCATCCTTTGTTTTTATTATTATAATTGACTTCTTTTTACTATCCTCTTGTTTCGCCTCATTACTCTGAGATTTTTCATCATTCTCCCCTGAATTACCTCCCTTATTCTGTTCATTTGGATTTGATTTAGTATCGCTTTTTTCCAATTCCTTCATTCTCTCAGTTAATAACTGCACATTTTCTTTAGTTATCAGACGAATTGGCGAGAAGCGAGCTTGTACATTATAAGCTCCATTTTCTACCTGTGTTTCATATTCCCAAAGCTCATTCTTACTCAAACTATTCACTGCTTTAACAACTAACTGCGCAAATAAGTCTGGCATGAAATCAATTTCTCCAGTGTGACTTCCCTTTCCTATAGCTTCAATAGCTGCCTTTTGTGTACCCATCCCAAAGGTTATTATCTGTGTTCTCTCTTCGGATGGTAGTTCATTTACTGCTTTCAACATTCCCTCAGTATGCTCCGAAAAGTGCGTTATCACGGCAGCGGGAGGATTAGGTGAGGCTAAGTATTCTTTTACAGTTTCATAGGCTTTTGCAGTATCTCTACTTGGTATTTCCTCTACCCACAACTCTTTAACTATTGGGTTTCCTTGCAGTATTTTATAACTTCCCGAGATAATGCCCTCTGCGATTGGGTCGTCTTTTTGACCATGTATGATTAAAATATTGACTGGTTGATTGTCCTTTATCTCCTTAATCAGCTGTTGAGCTTGCATCTCTCCAGCCCGCTCAAAATCCGGAGTAATATAGGCTTCTATTCCTGTATCGGAGGGTAGAGTATTCAAACAAATGAACTTAATCCCTTTGTTTTGCATTTTCTTTATCGTATTCCCTATCATATCTAGCTCTACAGGTTCTATCACCACCACTTTTACATCCTGTTTAGCAGCCTCTTCAATCGCATCTTCTTGCTTTAAGATATTACCTTCCCCATCCATCCACAGTAATTCTAACCCTACTTTTTTACCATGTTCCTCCAGGCTTTTTTTAAATATATTAAAATTGTCATTGTAGTTAGTGGCACTGATAATAGCAACTTTAACATTGTTTTTTTCATCTTTTGAGTCCTGAGACCTCAACTGTGGGCTTCCATTACAGCCAGCTACTAGCACTATCACGGCTATAATAGCCAGCATTTTTATCCCTAATTTGCTCATTAATTATCCACCTTTCATCCCTTTTCCTTAGTATTAGTTGTTTTATACATAAATAATAATAAAGAATGATCACTAATACCCTCGTTTGGGTAATTATATTAACGGATCTAAACAACAATAAAATATACATAGTTACTTTAGAAATTATAAGGGGGTGAACTAGTTTGGCTGGATACTCCTGCCCTACCTGCGGACGTACTTGCAAGCTTCCTGATTATTGCTGTGGAAACTCTATGGTGCAACAAGGAAATTATTACTGTGATTCCTGCAAATCCCATTCAAGTCAATCCGGTAACTGCTGTAATTCTCCTATGCGCCAGATATAGTCCTATTAAACAAATAGAAACCTGTCCCCTTCACTAAAGGGAAACAGGTTTCTATTTTTCTTGCATTATCTATTTTTCTCATGCATTATCTTTTATGCTCATTATCAATACGATATATAAATGCCAAAACCTTAGCAACTGCTTCAAATAGCTCCGGAGGTATTTCTGAACCTATCGGAAATTTAACCATTTTAGCAACTAACTCTATGTCTTCCACGATTGGTATGTTATTCTCCTTAGCAAGGGACATTATCTTTTCTGCAATATATCCTTCTCCAACAGCGACTATCTTAGGAGCTCCAGATTCTTGTTCTTTCTCGTAATTTAAGACGACCGCTTTCTTTGATGCCATTAATCTCACCTCAGATCCGAACATCCACTTTTTTTTGAATATCTCTTACTATTAAAGGTCCCTGCCTTGCTGGGATTAATTCTATACGAGGACAAATATCTTGTATTTCCTCAATTTTTGACTTTAAAATCTCTTCAGTTGTTTGCACATCTGCCCAAATCCGCGTGTAAATATTGTTTTCAATAGATTTTACGGTGATTTCTATATGTCCTAATTGACTAAGCTCTAATTCCATTGACACCTCAAAAATATCCTGGTTACTTTGAGCGCTCTTGTAACAATTTACTTCAATCCGATTATATTCATCCTCATTAAGATAACTAGGAAGCAAAAGAGCAGTAAGTAGATGTGGATCTAGCAAATATCTAGTAGCAATAGTGGGTTCACAGGGAATGTCTTTTATGGCATGCTGCACCTGTAATAAATCCTTTTCCGTGTTTATTCCGAACTTTTTCATAAGTTGCTTAACAGGATCAAATGCATTTTCATCTTTTTTTTCTAATATACCCTCGACCCTTTTCATTACAATATTTTCTTCCTTATTACCTAAGACCTCAAGAAGTATAATCTGCCCGGGTTCTAACGAATTCTCTGCTTTTGCAAAAAACCTTTTATCTCCATTCTGAAGTAAATAAAGATCCCCTTCCTTCGAAAGCACCTGGGCTTTTATTATTTGTCCAACACTTAATTTTATTTGGGTATCCGAATCAGGTTTATCCATATTTTTAAAAAGTGTTATCAGATTAGTAAAAACATTGCCTATCTCTGGACCCATAGCAGACACCCCTTTTCGATTTTCGACCCCCACTTTTTTATACTAAAAAGCACAGGTATACCTGTGCCAATTATACTATAATATTTGAACTAAAAAGCATTACTAATAAAAGACTACGCCTATAGTGCCCGCTCCGGCGTGTGTACCTACAACGGCCCCTATATCACTAATTATATTCTCATGAGGATTTATCTGAGTTATCACTCTCTCATGCAGGGAAACGGCTTCATCTAAGGCGTTGGCGTGAAGTATTACACAAAATTTTAGCTTGTTATTATTGTCATACTCCTTTAATATTCCCACAATACGTTCAATAGCTTTACTTTTTCCTCTAATCTTTTCATATGGCGTAACAATTCCATCCTCAACTGTCAATATTGGCTTTATATTTAGTACTGTTCCAATTAAGGCTGATGCTTTACCAATACGCCCGCCTTTTTGTAGATTATCAAGAGTATCTACAATAAAGAAAAGCTTCACACGTTTGCTAACTTCGTAAGCGAGCGCTTCAATCTCATCTGCAGTATTATTCTCTTTGGCTGCCTTAGCAGCAGCCAGCACTATTAAGCCAAGAGACATCGTAACTTGTTCGCTGTCTATTACTCTTATATCTCTATCTGGCAAACTATTTTTCGCTAAAACAGCAGACTGACATGTCCCACTCATTTTTGCAGAAATATGGATTGATATTACAGTTGAACCATCTTGGGTCAGTTCTTCATATAATTCTTGGAATTCTCCCGGTGAAGGTTGCGAGGTCATTGGGAGTTGCTCTGAGTTTAAAAGTTTTTCATAGAACTCTTTAGTGGTAATGTCTACGCCTTCACGATAGATATTATCTTTAAATATAACCTTCAAGGGGATAATGCTGATATTATACTCGTTCAAGAGAGAAACAGGTAAATCTGCCGTACTGTCGGTCACTATCTTTATTTTTTTTATCATATTCATACCCCATTTATCATTTCACTTATTCTAGAGATATCAAGTAATAGTATAGCGGCTGTCCTCCCTGATGTAGTTCAAAATCAATATTATCGAATTTTTCAGAAAGAGTCTCGACAAGCTTACGAGCTTCTTCATCTTGAATGTCTTCTCCATAGTAAATTGTTATTAACTCATGGTCAGACTTCAAATTATCAACTATTAGTTTTTCGACCACAGTAGCCGGGTCTTCTCCGGTTAATACAAGTTTACCATTAGAGATGCCCAGTATCTGATCTTTCTTAATATTGTGGCCATTAAACTGTGAATCCCTTACTGCATATGTAACTTCAAGTGTCTGTACATGCTTACTGGCCTCTGTCATTTTTTCCATGTTAAAAGACATATCATTTGTAGCATTAAAGGCCATCAAAGCAGCTATTCCTTGAGGTATGGTCTTAGTTTCTATCACCTGGCAAGGCTTAGCTGAAATAGTTGCGGCTTGCTTTGCAGCCAACATCACATTACCGTTATTAGGTAATATTATTACCTCCTCCGCCATAATATTCCCAATCGCCTCAACAAAATCCTGGGTGCTAGGATTCATCGTCTGTCCACCTGTAATTACAGCATCCACACCTAAACTCTTAAATATCTCAATAAGACCGTTTCCTACAGCTACACTCACAAGACCCACGTGTTTCAAGGTCGCGCCCTTTACTTGCATTTCTTTGCTTTGCTCACTCATATTATTAATCTGCACATCATGCAAAGTTCCTAATTCGGTACAATATTCCAGCACTAGTCCTGGATGATTGGTATGTATATGTATTTTACTAGTATCAGGATTCCCATCTACTAGTAAACAATCACCTTTATCTGTCATAAAATTACGAATAGTATCGAGATCAAGGTGTTGTTTCGCTCTTTTTAGAATAAATTCCGTACAATACTGATACTCAAGAGCACCCGCCACAAAATAATTTATTGCTGTCTTTTCTTCATTCATTATGGTACGGTCTTCTGATAAATAATCCAAATTTTCTCCGTTTAATACCTTCAGCATACCTTCAAATATATAGACTAACCCCTGACCTCCGGCATCCACAACACCAGCTTGTTTCAGTACCGGAAGCAGCGAAGGTGTTTTTTCTAGAGCAAGAAAAGCACCCTGATATGCAGCCTCCATAACTTCTATCACGGTAGAATCTTCTTTTTCGGCAGCTTCTTTTGCGGCAACAGATGCTTCTCTAGAAACCGTTAAGATAGTGCCCTCAACAGGATTCATAACTGCTTGATATGCTGTAATAACAGCTAACTCCAAAGCTTGAGCCAAATCCATTCCACTAAGGCAGCTCTTCCCTTCAGCACCTTTGGCAAAGCCTGCAAATAACTGTGATAAAATTACACCTGAATTCCCACGAGCCCCCATTAAGGCTCCATAAGACACTGCTTTTGCCGCTTCTCCAGCATTTGATTCTTCCTTCTTTTGCAAAGACTTTGCGGCTGAAGACATTGTCAAACTCATATTTGTCCCGGTATCACCATCAGGCACTGGAAATACATTTAAAGAATCAACAAAACCTTTATGCTTCTCTAGATACTTACCGGAAGCAACAATCATTTTTGTCCAGAGATGTCCATCTATATACTCATATTTCACCCAATTGCCTCCTCTGACTGCAAAAAATACTATAGCTAATGTATAATATTAATTTATATTTTTTGCAAATATACAAAAAAGCTGATGTAAGACAATATTATTATACTTGTTAATATAAAACATAGTCAATTTTTTCCTCAAATATTAAGTAAAACATCGGACATACTATATATTGTGAGGTGCTGGCATTTGATAGATATTGATGATGCAGGAAGTGGTAGCTTAATTGGTGGTACAGGTATAGGTATTATGCGAAAGGAAACAGAGGAATATGTGTTCAAGGTCATTCCCCCAGTATTCTTTCAGCAACCATATTTTTCTCAAAAAAAATACCAGCAGTATGTAATTAAAATCGTCAACTTTTCTTTTTATAAACTTAAAGTATCGCGCAATGAACCTATAAAAGTTTGCCGTGGATACATATTCGATGATTTACGAAAATGGCTGGATAGCGAAGGTTATACTTGGAGCAATGATAAGATTGAGGGGGCCCTTCAATACATGGTAGAGGAATCCTTCAATAATTACGTCATTATGCTTGGACTTCCAAGGAATTTTGTGCAACACGCACGTTTTGCTTTCGGTTTCCACCGCTTATTAAAATGGGTATTTGCTGATCTAAATAATCGCGCCAAATATTGTAAATCGGGTTGGAAAAGCTGGATTAAATGGTCCAAAGCACCTCTGCAAGTCTATCCCAAAATACTTGAACAAGATATGTACTGTCTAAAATGCGGCAAATTGATTAGTAAATATGAAACAGCTAGTATGTTAGAATACCATACAAATAGAACCTGGTTTGTCCCTCTACATACTAGCTGCTGTAGTTATTCTTATACTCAAGATAGTTCAGAAAGTAATAGTATTTTCACAATTAATAGCTAATTTTGTGCAACTACTTCCGTTAGCAAAGCTTCTTTTGTATAACGGTTCCCGGCATTCCATAATATCCATTCCTCAAGACCTGCATCATATGTGGCTTCAATCTGTGCCCTCACCTCTTTACTGCCGTAACGAGGACTTCCCAAATTAAAATCTTGTAACCATGGCCTAATAATTACACTAGACCCTTCGTTCTTTTTCAGACCATCCAATAGTGCTTTATTGACAACTTCATAGGGATAGGCATTGGGATTAGCAAAACCATAATTACCGGGTCCATAATGCGAAGGATAAATCATCGGACAAACATAATCTACTTGAGTTATAATTTTTTCGTATTTTTGACCCATTCCCATATCATCCGCGGTTAGAGTCGTCATTCCAAAGACATCCGCCGAAGTAAAGACATTGTATTCTTCCAATTCAGCCCTTGCGTATGCCAGAAAATCAAGAATAACGTCTTCTTTTTTCTGGCCCGTAGCAAAAGGGTAGGTTGCATTTTTTACATTCCCATCGGTAGGGAAACGTACATAATCAAACTGTATCTCCCTGAAGCCCAGTTTAGCAGCCTCCTTTGCTACATCAACCGCATATTCCCATACTTCTTGGTTATGCGGGTCAACCCATGCTAAGCCTTTTCTATCACGCCACGGACGACCATCTGAAGATTTAATAGCTAGATCAGTTTTTCCTGCAGCTAAGGTTGGATCTTTAAAAACAACTATTCGAGCAATTGGATATATGTCTTTTTCATACAATATTTTCATATTATCCTGAATGCTTCTACCGCGATGTGTTCTGGCCTTAATCTCTTCAGCTAATGGAATATCAAGGGTCGAAGTTAAATATCCCATATCATCCTTCATATCAATTACTAGGGCATTCACCTCAGTTGCATCTACCAACTCAACAAGATTATTAAACAAACTTGTTGAGTTAAAGACACTGCCGCTCATATATATACCTTTTACCTTCACCCTCACAAGGCTTATGGGACGATTATCCTCAGGATGAAGTCCTACAGTATTATACAACTTCTCTTCAAGCGTCATCAATTGAGTAATATCCCTCAGCTTTTGCTGCTTTAGATAAAGCCCAGCATTCTCATGATCAATGCCCTGAACTTGATAAGGTGTACTTTCACCCCTCGCATAAATAGCCGTAATTAAGGCTATTCCTACAATTATTAATAATCCAACAACACCATATTTTCTTAACATTATTCACAACTCCCCGATATAAGACAAACTATTTATTCATTCGACATTTAAGCGTCGTTTCCTACTACAAATCGGGTGGCAAATACTGGTGTTTATTAACCTACCTTACCTATTTCCCTTTCTATTTCATTTACTTGAGCCAATAGTCGTTGTAATGTTCTTGTATCTTTACCAGGCATTTTCGCTATGTCTTCAAGTTGTTCTTTTATAGCAATAAAAGCTTCGTTTAACTCAGGTTTAATTTGGACGTGTGAAAGTTGTTCAAATGTTGCAACCTTGCTTAGTGATTCTTGAGACAAGTCATACTGTGATCCTATCTCTGGTATCCTAGCCTGAATGCCTACTTCACCAGCAATAACTCTCTGCAAATTATCCAAGGCTGCTTCTTCACCATGTACAAGAAATATTTCTTTAGGCTTTTCATTAAAGGCTTTAACCCACTCGACAAGACCTTTTTGATCTGCATGAGCAGAAAATCCTTCAATCTTCACTATGTCTGCCTTGACTGCAACTTCTTCACCATGTATGCGAACCTTCTTTTCCCCCTCTAGTATCCTCCGTCCGAGTGTACCTTGGGCTTGATAACCTACAAATAGAATAGTTGATTCCTGGCGCCATAGATTATGTTTTAGATGATGCTTAATCCTGCCTGCATCAGCCATTCCGCTAGCTGAGATAATTATAGCACCACCTTTTAACCTATTGAGAGCCATAGAGTCTTCTACAGAAAGTGCATAATGCAAATTCTTAAACTCTTCAAAACACTTCTTACCTTCCAATCCACAAACTTTAGCAAATCTTTCATCCGTACAAAATTCATGATTATTAATAAACACTTGTGTTGCTTCAATAGCCATAGGGCTATCAACATATATATTTACCGATGGTATTTTACCTTCATCTAGTAATACCTTCAATTCATAGATCAAATCTTGAGTGCGTTCTACAGCAAACGAAGGAACAATCAAGTTTCCACCCTTTTTCATAGTTGCTTTAATTACACTAGCCAATTCTTCAAGCTTATTATCAGCATTAAAATGATACCGATTCCCGTAAGTAGACTCCATTACTAATACATCCGTTTTCTTAATATTAGTAGGATCATCAAGAATAGGCTGATTGATATTACCCAAGTCACCGGTGAAAACTATTTTTTTCTCTATTCCGTCCTCAGTAATACATATCTCAATAATAGCTGAACCTAGGACATGTCCGGCATCCTGAAAAACCACCTTTATTCCAGGTGAAACTTCTATCATTTCTTCATAACTTACTCCTTTAAATTTATCGAGGCAGGCTTCTGCGTCCATAACAGTGTATATTGGTTCTAGTAAAGGACGTCCACTTCGCAAATTCTTTCTATTCTTTCTTTCAACCTCCATCTCCTGAATATGTGCGCTATCAGGTAAAACTACTGCACACAGTTCACTCGTAGCCTTGGTGGCATAAACTGGTCCTTGAAAACCAAACTTATAAAGTTTAGGAATAAGTCCACAATGATCAACATGTGCATGAGTAAGTAATACAAAGTCAATTTCCTCCGGATTAAACAAGAATTTGTCGTAGTTACGCTCCTTTAATTCTTTTGAGCCCTGAAACATCCCGCAATCTACCAGGAAATTAGTGTTTTCCGTTTTCACAAGAAAACAAGAGCCCGTTACAGTACCTGCTGCTCCATAAAAAGCTATTTTCACCGTATCTCATCCTCTCCAAGTAATATTTTGTTTTCATTCGTACGATATATTTTAAAGCACAATATAATTTTATCATAATACTTACTCATCTGGGGAAAAAAAAGGGCTCCGTTCATATCTGCACCCTTGTAAATCAATTTGCACTCTAGTTATATCATAGATAAAATGGGAAAAGGGTAAGCATTTTTTGATTCTTATTTAAAGAATCTGCTTACCCTTTTCCCGTGAGTTGGTACTCCAGCGGAATACGCCCCCTTTTGTTCCCTGAAACAAACCATTTAAATTCAGGTTTTCACCTAGGCTCTGTGGCTTTTCCGTTTTACTTTTTGTACACTGGTGCTTACTTTAAAACTATACAGTTTATTTCATCCACCTGTCCGTCAGCTTACTTCACTTTTTAAGCTTTTCAGCTTTCTTCCTTTGAATACTTGTGTAAAAACTCTAAGCTTACAAGAACCTAGTTGTACGAAAATTTCAGGGTTACCTTAGAAATCAAACCTTATCGGTAATCTTCTAGGTGACTATATATTATGCCTTTACAACCCTTGCTGTCAATTATATTTAGTGAATTTTTGCAAAATTCGTATTTTTCAGCATTAATATCACTTGGACATTAAGTATTGTTCGTTTTTTTAAATCGAAAAAGCTTATCTATCAAGGGTGAAAATATTTTATTAAATATATTTCTTCGTGTTTTCTATACACTCTTAGCAAATAATCTGATGTATAATAGTATTAACTTAAAACAGTAGGAGAAAAAAATGGACTCATACAATCTTTTAGCTTTTAATTCAGCTTTAGGTAAACGAAAATTTGAATATACCAAAAATCTTGAAGATATATGTCCCTTTTGCAATCGTGACAATCTAGAAGAAATTTTGGCGGAGGACGGTTCTATTATACTAGTAAAAAATAAGTTCCAGGTACTTGAAGATGCTTTCCAAACCGTACTTATTGAGACTGATAATTGTACTGACGAGTTTTCCACTTATCCGAAAGAATATCTTTATCAGCTTCTCCGTTTTGGTGTGAAACAGTGGTTGCAAATGGAACAAACCGGCGAATATAGCTCCGTACTGTTTTTCAAAAACCACGGCCCCCTATCTGGGGGTTCCCTTCCCCATGCTCACATGCAGATAATCGGCTTAAAAAACATTGATTATAGAAGCTCTATTCTGCCAGAGTTTTTCGAAGGACTACTGATATCTCGTACCGATAATGTCGAGTTTAATATCTCAACATCACCTAAAATAGGCTTTTCAGAGTTCAATATAATTCTAAATGATTTAGATCAAATAAACCAAATGGCAGATAAAATTCAATTAACCGTTCATTACCTCCTAAATCATTTTAGAAACTGTAATAGCTATAACCTCTTCTTTTATCATATTGATCAACATATCTACGCAAAGATAATCCCGCGTTTCATTACTTCACCACTTTTTGTAGGATATTCACTTGCTCAAGTATCTGATCGTATAAAAGACATTGCTCACGAAATCAAAAAGCTATACATTATCAGATAACAAAAGACTATCGCTTAGCGATAGTCTTTATTCTTATATTCTATCCTTCAAAAAACAATAATCCTGTTTTTCCAGTATATTCTTATAGGCTGGTCTAATTATTTTACCCTTACTAACCAATTCCTCAATCCTGTGAGCACTCCATCCACTAATCCTAGCAACCGCAAAAATAGGAGTGAAAAGTTCCTTGGGAATATCTAATGCTTTATATACAAAACCCGAATAGAAATCAACATTTGCACTAATATTCTCTTTCCCCAATACTTCCGGAGCGAGTCGCTCTACAGTAGCATACAGGTTAAACTCATCCTCAATATTCTTACTTTTTGCCAGTTCTTCTGCTTTTTTTCTCAGTCTTAATGCGCGAGGATCGGATAAAGTATAGATCGCATGGCCCATCCCATAGATCAGTCCTGATCCATCATTTGCCTTACCTGCTACTATCTTGTCTAAATATTCAATTAGTTGGCTCTCATCTTGCCAATTCTTTACATTGGTCTTAATATTCTCCATCATTTCGAGAACTTTAATGTTAGCACCGCCATGTTTTCCACCTTTAAGTGATCCTACCGCTGCCGCTATTGCCGAATATGTATCGGTTCCTGTCGTTGTGACAACACGAGCAGTAAAAGTTGAATTATTACCACCACCATGCTCAGCATGCAGGACAAGCGCCAGATCAAGCAACTCAGCTTCAAGTTTTGTATACTCACAATTGGGTCTAATCATATATAAGAGATTCTCTGCAGTACTAAGTTCAAATTCTGGACTATGAATAAACAAGCTTTTTTGATCATAGTAACGCGCCTTAGCTTGGTAACCATAAGCAACCATTGTAGGAAAACGTGCTATTAGCTCAATGGATTGCCGCAGTATATTTTGGAGGCTTAAATCATCGGGATTACTATCATAAGAATAGGAGGCTAGAATACTTCTGGCCAATTTGTTCATTATGTCTTTACTTGGTGCTTTTAACATCATATCTTCTGTAAAGCCATCTGGAAGCTTTCTATTTTCTCCTAGCAATCGGTTAAACAGACTAAGCCCATTTTTATCCGGTAACTCCCCAAACAGCAATAGGTAACATACCTCTTCGAAACCAAACCTTTCGTCCTTCTGGAAGCCATCGATAATAGACATAATTTCATATCCTCTATAATAGAGTCTGCCTTCATCAGGGATTTTAACACCATTTTCTATACGATAACCATATACATCTCCTACTCCAGTTAGACCAACCAAGACACCTGTTCCGTTGCTATTTCTCAATCCCCGTTTTACATCATATTTATCATATAGTTCGGGATCAATTTTATTAGTTTTTTCCATCATTTTGCTTAGTTCTTTAAGATAACCCCAACTATTCTCAGCATAGTCATCATAAGCCAGGTACATAATTTAAAACCTCCTGTAGTCAGTACTCTCAATTTAACATCTATTGTTTAATTGTATACAATTAAACAATGTGCGTCAATTGTTTTTATAACTAATACTGTATACATAAAGCGAAACTTCATTAAGATTGAGTCATAGCGGGCACTTCCTACTATAAACGATGTAAAAAAAATGATAGTATTATGTGTATCCTGTCCCTACTAATATATAAGGAGAGTTTGCCTGATGAGAAAAACTATGCCGCTGTTTTGTTTGTTTCTGATTATACTTCTAACAAATACTGCTTGCACAACAATAAAGCCAGTACAATCTCAATCTTATTCTAATACAACAGCGCCAAACCAAAAGGATATTAATCTAGCTAAGCCCTCTGCTCCTATCATATCAATAGCTAATCCAGCTCCTCCGAGGAGCCTTGAAGAAATGTACGAACGAGCAAAACCTAGTGGTCCTCCAGGTGATTTAAGCTTAGATCTATTTGCCTTCCCCTATTGTGGCCTTAGTAATCTCAGAAACAGCAATAATCCTGATGCTGATGTACAGTTGCTTGAGAAATTCCCCTATCTGGTCTGTGCCGAACCGGGGAGATTAACTACAGAAGAGAAAGCAATTGCTAATATACTTAAGGATAAGACAAGAATTTTTGGTTACATATACCTTGGCAATAAATCTATTAGCTTAAATATACTCAAAAATGAAATAGATAGTATTGCAGAAGCCAAATGGTACGGAGTCTTTATTGATCAGTTTGGCTATGATTTTAACGAGACACGTACTCGACAAAATGAAATTGTGGACTACGTGCACAGTAAAGGCTTGTCTTGCTTCGTCAACGCCTGGTTTATTGACGATGCCTTGGGTAATGAAATAGATCCGGAACATAACCCAACAGGAGAGCCATCCCTTCTGGGTAAAGGTGACTGGTATCTCTTGGAAAGCTTTCTCATGAACAATGGCGGATACACCGATTGGGAAGCTAGTTGGAATAAATATCTTAAAGGAAATAAGTACAAAGAAGAACTTGGTGTTAATATTGTCGCCCTTAGTTATAAACCCAGTACTATGTCCTGGGAAAATGCCCTACTAGATATTAGAAAATCCTATATGATTGCTCTTACCCTAGGATTTGATGGTTGGTGGTACAGTGATCGACTTGAGGATATTAATTTTCTTTTCGGCCACGTCCCAGAATTAAACTTGGGCAACAGTATGCTTAAAACGATGCACGAAACTTCACCAAATAATTATGTAGCAGAAACAGACCTATACTATCTAGTTTTTAATACCAATACATACCCACCTATTCGTTACATCATATATGATAAGAATAGAAAAAAAGATACTATGTAAAGGCGAGGTGATTTGCTTTATGTATAAAACAAATATTCCAAACCTATCCCGTATTAAGAACCATAAACTATTTTTGATAATTATTATTTCAGCAATAGTTCTATTTGCAGTATTTTTGTTAATAACATCGCTTCGTTCAACTCCTCTGGATACCTACACAATATTACCACGCGATATAAAAGAGACATTAGTTACTACTGGAAGAACAACCTCGACCGCTTCTTTGCAAATGGCCTTTGAGGTTGCGGGAACAATACAAGACATACATTATAAAGAAGGCTCAAAAATTAAATCAGGGGATTTGTTTATATCATTAAATAGTGATCTTGAATCTACAAATTTGGCCTTATTACAAAAGCAGCTCAACTCAGCCTATCTAAGAGCCCAAGAAAAAGTTATGCAATATCGTTTGAAAGCTAACCAAATGAAAGATACTTATGTGCGTTTGCTTGCTCTCGCTGAAGCTGGAGCAGTATCCCAAACAGAATTAGAGGAAAGTAAAAACGCTACTGTGTTAGCAGATTCAGATCTCAAACTTGCAAAACTCGATTTACAAGAAACCCTTATAGATATTGACGATCATACTTCGGATCTTTCCGAGATATCTTTAGCAGAACTACAAATCAGGCAAGCTCAGATTAATCTGGAAAAGAGACAACTCCATTCCCCTATTAATGGGAGAATTCTCTCTATAGAAAAACAACCTGGTGAATACATACTTCCCGGAACTATAGTAGCAATTTTAGGAACCGACGTACCTCTCATCGAAATGGAAATCGACGAAAAACAATATGTTAATCTCAAGCTTGGTCAAAGCGTCCTTATCTCTCCACAAGCTGAACCGAATCAAATATTTGAAGGTGAAATAACTAGTATCGCTGCGAAGGTAGATGCTACGAAGGGTACACTAAATGTCACCTGTAGCTTGATAAAAGACACTGCTTTTTTAAAACCGGATTCAGCTGTAAATGCTGAAATTATCCTTAGCCAAGCTAATCAGGTTTTGACAATACCAAAAGATTTTATAATAATTGAAAATAATTCATACCATGTCCTGCTTTGGAAAAACAACAAAGCTCTAAAAACCTCAATACAAGTAATAAAACCCCTCAATGATTGGTACATCATCGAAGGGTTAGAAGTTGGAAGCACTATAATAAATCCTGAACAATCCTCAGCTGATAGCAATAAAGTTAGTAGCCCTAAAGGAGAGTGAGTATATGTCCTTCGACTTCTTCTTAGCTTGGCGTTTTCTTAAAGAAGCAAAGACTCAAACACTATTGACCCTACTAGCAATTACTATTGGTGTAGGCGTACAAATATTTCTAGCCTCTCTTATTACAGGACTACAATTCAGTCTGCTGGATGCCACCGTAGGTAGCTCATCTCATATTAACATAACCTCAGAACTAGCTATACCAACATCTATTCTCAATAGTTCTCAGCCAACAGATGATCTTATATCGTCTCAGGTAAGCTATATAAAGCGAGATCGTGACTTAAGCAATTGGCAACCAATCATCGAAGAGCTAAGTAACTATTCCGAAATCTCAGCAATTTCTCCTCTAGTAAATGGCTCTTCTTTTCTACAAAAGGGTACTGTCAATCGACCCATCCAAATTAAAGGGATTGACCCTCCCTCAGCAGATAAAATCTATAAATATCGAGATAATATCATTCTAGGAACATCCAGCATAAGTGGAAACGATATTCTCTTAGGTCGTGAATTGTCAGAGGATCTCAACCTAACTATAGGTGACAGTATTCAAATCACGACCCCACAAGGAAGCCAGGCCATCTTCTCTATTAATGGGATCTTCGATTTGGGAGTTAAAGGTTTGAACACCACCTGGGTGTTAATGGATATCTCCCGCGCACAGAACCTCTTGCAGAAAAAAGGTGATATCTCGGTCATTGAGATACAGATTTCAGATGTCTTCTCTTCAGAAACTATAGCTAAAGATCTGCGCACAAAATGGCCAGAATTAAAAATTGAAACTTGGCAAAGCAGCAACAAACAGCTTTTAAGTGGATTAAAAAGCCAAAGTAGTTCCTCTTTAGTTATTCAGTTTTTTGTTCAACTGGCAGTTCTTCTTGGTATATCAAGTGTATTGGCTATCTCCGTTGTCCAAAAATCAAAACTTATCGGAATTCTCAAGGCCATGGGATTAAAAAATTATCGAGTTGGTCGCATCTTTCTTCTTCAAGGACTCCTCCTAGGACTCTTAGGGTCAATTACCGGTTGTCTTGTGGGCTATGGACTAATTAGAACCTTCCTCTATGCAACAAGTATAAGTGGTGCAGAAATATCCTTTGTTATAACTACAACACCCCTTTCATACCTTTCAAGCATTACTGTAGCTACCTTAGCGAGCATACTTGCTGCTTTCCTCCCAGCACGGCGTGCCTCATCATTTAATCCGATTGAGGTGATTCGAAATGGATAAATATATGGTGCAATTGCATAACATTATTAAGTTTTATGGTGATTCTGTCAAAAACCAAGTTCTATTCGATGTAACCCTCGATATTCTGCCAGGAACTTTCGTTTCTCTAATCGGACCATCGGGTTCAGGAAAGAGTACCTTACTCAACATCCTTGGAACACTAGACCAATCTAGTGGTGGCGATCTAATTATCGATGGACTTTCTATGATTTCTTTAAGCGAGAACGAATTAGCAGATTTTCGCAATCGTGCCATGGGTTTCATCTTTCAGTTTCACTATCTCTTCCCCGATTTCACAGCTATGGAAAATGTTCTTCTTCCCTATCGCATCTCTCATTCTGGTTTCCCTGACCAAAGGATACTGGAACGTGCCAAATATTTACTCACCAAGGTTGGACTTGAAAATAAATTGGATGCTCGCATCAACAACCTCTCAGGCGGTCAACAGCAACGTGTAGCTATTGCTCGAGCGCTAATAAACCAGCCCAAACTAATTCTTGCCGATGAACCAACAGGTAATCTAGATACCAAATCCAGTGATCAGATTATTCAGCTCTTACGTGAAATCAATAAGGAACAAGGTTCAACCTTCATTGTCGTAACACACGACCGTTCTATTGCAGCTCGTTCCGACCGCATAATTGAACTCGTTGATGGCCGTATTAATAATGATTTTTCTCCTCAAGAGTTAGGTCAAGCAAAGACTTGGGAAGGATTAGGTTCGTACTCTTGTCGAGACTGAACAGATTTTAAATCGCTACTTACAAAAAGATAAAGCCCCTTATATAGGGGCTAAACACAATATATATATTAAATGGAGGATTACTAATATTTAAACATAGAAACCTTAGAAATATATGAGAAAAGACAACGAAAATGTACTTTTACACTTTTCGTTGTCTTTTCTCATATCCAATAACATCACCATGAGTCCTTTATTCCTTGCATATATATTAACTTTTTTGCTAAAAATATATTTAAAAATAAAAGGAGCTACTATGGAAGTAAAGCTGAAAACTCAACCCTCTTTCAAAAGACTGCCTCGCCACATTGGGATTATCCCCGATGGCAACAGGCGTTGGGCTCTCTTCCATGGTCTTAATAAAGAAGAGGGTTATGCTGCTGGCATCGAACCAGGTTTCTTATTGTTTCAACATTGTCATAACATAGGTATAGAAGAAATGACCTTCTACGGCTTTACACAAGACAACACAAAAAGGCCTTCTGTGCAACGGATTGCTTTTCAAAAGGCTTGTGTAGATGCAGTTATGAAATTAACAGATATGGATGCCTCTTTGCTTGTTGTTGGTAATACAGAATCTTCGCTCTTTCCACAAGCTTTACTTCCATTCACCGGAAAAAGAGTATGCTTTGGTAAAGCTAGCATGAAAGTTAACTTTCTTGTGAATTACGGTTGGCAATGGGATTTAGGTAAAGCCCTTTCCCAGTTGAGAAATAAGGACTTTAAATCTAACGAACCCTTCTGGTCAAGTATTGCATCAGCAGATATATCAAGGATTGATTTGATGATTCGCTGGGGCGGCCGTAGAAGATTAAGCGGTTTTCTTCCTGTACAGACAATCTATGCTGATTTTTTTATTTTAGATACTTTATGGCCTGATTATTCGGTGGAGCATCTATATGAAGCTCTACAATGGTATGAACAACAGGATATTACTCTTGGTGGTTAAGACGCATTGGTCTCAAATAATTCCTTTACTTTCTTTAATTCCTGGCGAATGGAAATATTCTGCGGACAATGTTCTTCACATTTACCGCACTCGATACAATTTGAGGCCTTCTGTTTTGGACCAAGCGTAAAGTATTGGGACTTTGTGGGGTCATTTGTTTCAGGATCGCCAAATACATAAAAATCGTTATAATGAGTAAAACAAGCACTGATATTAACTTTTGCCGGGCAAGGCATACAGTAGCCACAGGCTGTACAATTAACTTTTATTCTCTCTATAAATGCAGTCTTAGCTTTCTCAATAATTTCAGCTTCTTTATCGGTCATTGTATTAGCTTGAGCATTTTTAGCTATTTCTATGTTTTCTACGACCTGCTCAAATGTAGTCATCCCACTTAAGGCTACAGCTACCTCAGGATGATTTAATACCCATCTAAGTGCCCACTCTGCGGGACTTCTTTTTATATCGGCCGTATCAAATGCTTTTATAACCTCTACAGGCAAATTATTTGTAAGCTTTCCGCCTCTAAGAGGTTCCATAATTGCTATACCCAAACCTCTTTTGGCTGCATACATTAGACCTTCAGTACCGGCTTGGAAATTCTCATCCATATAATTGTACTGGATTTGACAGAAGGTCCAATCATAATAATCAACTATTTCCTTAAACAGGACAATACTATCATGGAAAGAAAAACCGGCGTGTTTTATTCTTCCGTCTTTTATAGCTTGATCGAGAAAATCATTAATGCCTGCATCTTTGATCATACGCCATGTCGCAGCATTAAGGGAATGAGCAAGATAAAAATCTATATAATCTGTCTCTAGCCTTTCTAACTGCTCATTTAAGTATTTATCCATATCTTCTCTACTTCTTATCAGCCAGCTAGGTAATTTTGTAGCAAGTTTTACTTTCTTTCGATAACCGTCCTTTAATGCTTTTGCAACTAGGGTTTCACTCGCCCCACCCTGCTTCATGCTTGGGCTATGATAGGGATAAGCAGTGTCAATATAGTTTACACCTTCGTCAATGGCATGCCTTATCATTTTAATGGCTTTTTCTTCATCTATTTTTGTATTATCTCCATCAAGAATAGGCAGTCTCATACATCCAAAACCCAAAACGGAGACTTGTTCATTTGTTTTTCCAAATTTCCTGTATAACACAATATCACTCCTTAGAAAATTGTATCTACTACGCCACCTTATATAAATACCCCCTATGCTAGTTATTTAATCCTGCTATAGGAGGTCAATATATCATAATTATGGATATCAAGTTATTATCCAATCGCTGCTGGGCCTTCTTCACCAGTCCTGATACGATAACACTTTTCGATTGGCATAACAAATATTTTCCCATCACCAATCTTTCCGGTTCTAGCTGCATTCATAATCGCGTCTACTGTAGGTTGTTCAAACTCATCGTTTACAGCTATTTCCACCCGTACCTTGCTTAATAAATTCACGTTAACTATATTCCCTCGATAAGTCTCAGTATAGCCCATCTGTTGTCCGCATCCTCGTACTTGACTAACTGTCATTTTTGCTACATCAGCTTTTAGAAGCGCTTCCTTGAGAGCTTCTAGTGCCTCCGGTCTGATAACGGCTATGACCATTTTCATTATAAAAAACACCTCTCTCTTCCCATCTAATTCATAAACTATAAATCATATTATATCAGATAATTGGTCAATCTCCATACTTACTTCATAGCCGTCTTCATTTTAACAAGGTGACTTTATCACAGAACAAACACAAAAAACAATTTCTCTATTGAATCTTTACAAAAGATTTAGTACAATATCATTAATTTTAAATTAGCTAAATAACGATGATAAGGAAGAGTAAACATGCTAAGCATAAGCGAGTCAGGAAATGGTGTGAGCCTGGCAGTGAAACATGTTGAAAGCACCCTTAGAGTATCGCCTCGAGAAAGAGACTTTTTCAGTACTCACATAAGAGGCAGACGTCACCCTCACGTTATAGAGGTACAAGAGAGTGCCTACTGGCACTAATTAGGGTGGTACCGCGAATATCTCCTTCGTCCCTTTTCAAGGATGGAGGGGATTTTTATTTTGTAAAATACTAATTTTAGGAGCTGATGTTTTATGGATGAAATTTTGAGTATTCTGGAGAAAAACTGTCGTTACACCGAAGAACAGCTTGCTGTCATGACCGGAAAAAGTCCGCAGGAAGTAAACGAGAGCATCAGAAATTATGAAAAAGAGAATGTAATCGTTGGCTACACTGCTTTGGTAAATTGGGAAAAAACCGAAATAGAAAATGTTACAGCATTTATAGAAATTAAAGTAACTCCACAAAGAGGAGAAGGTTTTGATAAAGTCGCCGAAAGGATTTATAAGTTTCCACAAGTAAAAGCCTGCTACTTGATGTCCGGTAGCTTTGATCTATGCGTTATCATAGAAGGAAAAAGCATGAAAGAGGTAGCCTTATTTGTCGCAGAAAAGCTAGCTCCACTCGAATCTGTGCAAAGTACAGCGACCCATTTTGTTCTGAAGAAATATAAAGATAAAGGTACAATTTTTGACGACAAACTAGAAGACGGTCGGGAGGCAATCTTCATATGAAAATTGAAGATATGATTTTACCGAAAATTAGGAATATCCCTCCTTCCGGAATTCGCAAGTATTTTGACCTAATAAATGAGATGGATGATGTTATCTCACTTGGAGTAGGTGAACCCGATTATACTACGCCCTGGAATGTATGTGAGGCCGGTATATATTCCTTGGAAAAGGGTCACACCCACTACTCTTCAAATGCCGGCATCTTACGATTAAGGGAAGAAATCTCCTATCATATGAAAAACAACTATAACCTTCGGTATGACCCAAAAAGTCAAATCCTTGTTACTGTTGGCGGTAGCGAAGGTATTGATTTGGCACTTAGGTCCTTAGTAGGTCCGGGGGACGAGGTTATCATCCCAGAACCCAGCTTTGTTGCATATCAAGGCTGTACAAAAATAACCGGTGCCACTCCAGTGAGCATCAGACTCCGTGCTGAAGATGAATTTAAACTAACCCCGGAGCTCTTGGAGAATGCCCTATCGCCGCGTACAAAAATATTAATCATCCCCTACCCTAACAATCCTACAGGTGCAATAATGACTAAGGACGAACTGTCCGGATTAGTACAAATACTTAAAGATAAAGACATACTTGTTATTTCCGATGAAATCTATGCCGAGCTCACCTACGAAGGAAAACATGTCTCAATAGCTACTTTCGAGGAAATGAAGGATAAAACCATTGTTATTAACGGTTTTTCCAAAGCCTATGCTATGACCGGCTGGCGCTTAGGGTATGCTTGTGGTCATCCTGCTATTATTCAGGCCATGGTCAAGATACATCAATATGCGATCATGTGTGCCCCCACAACAGCCCAATATGCAGCTATCGAGGCCTTAAGAAACGGTGCAGCCAGTGTCGATGAAATGGTGAGAGAATATAACCGCAGAAGACGTGTTCTCGTCAATGGCTTCAGAAAACTGGGCTTAAATTGCTTTGAACCCCTTGGGGCTTTCTATATCTTTCCCTGCATCCAAAGTACAGGATTATCCTCCGATGATTTTTGTGAACAACTATTGATATCCCAAAAAGTCCTTATGGTACCCGGTACTGCTTTTGGAGAATGTGGAGAAGGCTTTGTCAGAGCATGCTATGCCTCATCCATGGAGCAAATTACCGAAGCACTAAAACGCATCGGGAGATTTATCCAATAGCTAACTCCTTAATGCTCCTAATTATTCAGTAATATCAAAAGAGGCTATTCTTAAACCTTAAAAACTAGGTTTAAAAATAGCCTCTTATTTTACTGGAGCTATACTAGAACTATATAGTTAAACTTCACTCATTATTGGCTCATTAATCGGCTTTTTCCTATTCTGAGTGTATAGTGAAACCACGACCAATGTAATAAAACTCAAAGGTACAGAAATTATCGCCGGATTATTGATTGGAACTGGAGCAGTAACATTTATCAAATGATACACATTATTAAATGTTTCTTGCGATAAAAGAATTAGTCCCAATGCAGACGTCAATCCAACAAGTATTGAGGATATAACACCCTGAGATGTGGTCTTCTTCCAAAATAGAATCATTATTATGGCAGGAAGATTAGCTGATGCTGCCACAGCAAAGGCCCATCCTACCAAAAATGATACGTTCATTCCTTTGAAGAGTATACCCAGTATCATGGCGATAATCCCTACTACCACAGCAGCCATCTTGCCGGCAAATACTTTCTTCTTATCAGTCATATTCATACCTAAGAACCTATCCATTAAATCATGGGCAACTGCACCCGAGGCAGCCACGATAAGTCCACTGACAGTGCCCAGCACCGTCGCAAAAGCAATGGCCGAGATAACCGCAAAGATAGTCACCCCAAAGGACTTGGCTAAAAGAGGTGCTGACATGTTATTGTTAGTCATATCAATTACTCCGCTGACCATAGCACCTAGACCCAAATACAGGGTTAAGCAATAAAAAAATCCTATGGCTGCAATAGCCACAATAGTTGACTTACGGGCACAAGCAGGACTAGGCACCGTATAATACCGAATCAAGATATGTGGTAATGCTGCTGTGCCAAGGAACAAGGCAAGCATTAGTGAAATGAAATCTAATTTGTCGGTGGTTTTTGCTCCTTTTTCAGAATCTACTTTAAATTTCAAGCCTGGACTTAAAATTTCCTTTCCAGGAGTTGGGTTCTGGTAATAAATCGTATGTTTTGTGTTATTATCAGCAATTACCTGCGTACTCCATCTTATAACAGTCCCATTTTTTATAGTCTCGATGAATGAAAATACGTTTAGAGTGGCCGTTTCAGTATCCGTCTTTCCATCTATTTCACTCATATGTCCTATTTGAAAGAATTTATCTTCTTCCTTTTGTCCTCCATTATATAACACTGTACCGTCCGCGAGCTCACTGACAACTAGAGTCTCCTCTAAGACTCCCTGCTCCTCGTTCAATCTCCAAATAGTTTCTTCTTGCCCTTTGGACATTTTAATAAATCTTACAGAGCCGCTCCCATCTAGCTCTTCTACAACTTTATAAGATTTATCCTCTATCTCAACTGCACCTTCAGTAGAATTAACAACATTAATAGAAAGAAGTTTATGGTATTCCAGATCACCTCCCTGGTCGGGGGTAGTCGAAATACCTCGAGAAAACACCATAAAAACTAGAGTCATTGAAAAAATAATTAGTAGCCCACCCTTTAAAAACTGCACATATGTAGTGGAAGTCATTCCAGCTGTGGCTACAATAATAATAACTATTGTTCCAACCATTACTACACCCGCCCAATGGGGAAGCCCCAGCAGAGGAGTTACCAGTGATCCTGCCCCTACCATCTGTGGAATTAAATAAAATAGTGAAACAAGCAAAGTACTAATAGCGGCAACCAATTGTATACCTTTAGAATTGAATTTGAAATCCAAAGCATCTGTAAAAGTATATTTCCCCATTCTTTTCATGGGCTCAGCTACAATGAAGAGCGCGACTATCCAGCCTGCTAAATATCCAATGGAATACAAGAAACCATCATACCCGGAAACCGCAATCATTCCGCATATTCCCAAAAAAGATGCTGCCGACAGATAATCTCCGGCAAAAGCTATTCCGTTTACCGACCAGTGAATATTACCCCCTGCGGCAAAGTAACCTGATGCTGATTTAGTTTTTCTGGCAAAATGATACGAAATTAATAAAACGGCAACAACAAAACTTATAAAAATGACTATAGCCCAAGGCGACGGAATATAATTCATTCAGTTTCTCCATCCCTTCCCTGATTATTATTTAGAAGTTCCTCAGCATGTGTACTGACATGATTGTAAGCAAAAGCAAGAACCATAGCCAATACAATCAACCCTAAACCATACGTTATAGCTACATTGAAACTTCCTACATCAATGGCCATAAACTTAGGACTTACAACATTGATGGTAATAAATCCTATATACACTAAACAATAGAGCAAGAATAACCAGAGTCCAAGTAATTCTTTAATTGATGAAGCATCATCTTTTTTCCATTCTTTGGATGGTTCGTGCATAGTATCCTCCTTTAATGTTAAGTCCATTATTTTACATATAATTGATCTATAAAAGCTAAGCTACTCCCCCTTTCTAATTTAGTATCAAAAAATAATAGATATTATATGAAAATTACTATTAGTGCAAATATCATGCCAATGAAGTTTATGATTTGAAATTTAACATAAACAAGCCAGAAACCTGTATCTAGAGGTTTCTGGCTTGTTATGTTAAATTTATATTTTTGTGCATTTAATGCGTTACTGCATTTTTAATGCGTTACTGCATTAAATGCATTAACGCATCTGCATTAATATTCTAGATTAATGCTTTACGTAATTCCGTACTTTTTCAACTTCCTGACTACAGTTGATTGATTAATACCGAGCATATCCGCTATTTTATAACTATTATTATTGCACTTATATGCCTTATCTAAAATATCCCTCTCTAGATTCTCCAAGGCCTGACTCAGATTGGGTAATTCCTCTTTATTACTCAGCTTCGAATAAGGTTTACTACTTTCCATTAGGTATTTCGGAAGTATATCCAGCTCGATGATGTCCTGTTCACTGGTTACTACTAGTCTTTCTATTAAATTCATCAACTCTCGAATATTACCCGGCCAATTATAGCTCAGAATTATTCTGAGGACTTCTCGTCCAAAGGATTTACTTAAATTATACCTTTTATTGAATTTCTCCAAAGAATAATTAGCCAGAGGAATAATATCATCTTTCCTGTAGCGCAACGGTGGTACAATTATCGGTACTACATTAAGCCGATAATAAAGGTCCTCTCGGAAGGCCCCTTTCGCTACCATTTCTTCCAAATTTCGATTGGTAGCTGAAATTATTCTGGTATCTACCTTAATAGGCTTCCCTCCACCAATACGCACTAGAGCCTTCTCCTGTAAAACCTGAAGAAGCTTTACCTGCAAAAGATAGGGCATTTCCCCTATTTCATCAAGAAAGAGCGTTCCCTCATCGGCAAGTTCAAATAAACCTGGTTTCCCTTCTTTATTAGCTCCTGTGAAGGCCCCAGCCTCATAGCCGAATAGTTCGGATTCAATCAAAGTGTCCGGTATGGCACCACAGTTCACCTTGATAATAGGTCCATCTTTCCTATCACTTAGAAGATGAATATAACTAGCCAGCACTTCTTTACCAACCCCTGATTCACCGGTCAAGAGCACAGTTGTATCGACCTTGGCTATTCTTCTGCAGACTTCAAGTACAGAGGCCATAGCAGAGCTAACTGCTATAATACCATCGTCAACATAGTTGTTTATTATTTTTTCCTTGTCAAGGAAGCTATATGTGATTTGTTTCTTCAATTTTTCCAGTTCTTCAAAGTCTCTGGCATTAACTAATACCTTTAATATCTCTCCATCTGTTCCAAAAATAGGAGTAGCAGTTACATAGAGTCTTCGCCCATTATGAATATTTTGCATGAAGGTAACCGGTCTTTTCTCCTTAATCACCAGTATGCTTCCGGAAGGGTAAAGTATTCTTTTATTTTCCAATTCTGCTGTAGATACGCCTACGATATCATAAACGTCATAGAGATGTTCAAAAGCCCTGTTGGTTTTGAGGATTATACCAGCAGCGTCGGTAACACAGATCCCATCATAAGAAGACTCTACGATGCTGTCTAGTTCGTGGTTTAAGTCTTTGATAATATCCATTTCCTGGTTTAACTGCGCTAGTATCTTTTGTTTATTATCTAGTAGATAGGGCAAACACATCTCTATTTCGGCAATCCCTTCGTAAACAGCAATAGCCTTTTCACGGCAAGAACTATAACCACAGGCTCCACAGTTAGTTAGGTCACTTTCGGATAGTTTTCCAGTACTAGCAAGAATTTTTTGAATCTCTTTTTCTTCAGGTTGAAGCCGATAAAATTGTCTTTTGATATATTCTCTGTGAAAATTTAATTCTGCTATTTTTGATAGAGTGGTCTTTCCTTGACATCTTTCCTGCAATGGTATGCTAGCAAAATAATTAACCACCTTCTTTTTTCTGTTGAAGTAATGTTCGTTACTTAGCTGAGCAGGACCGTCAATACAACCCCGACACATAAGAATATCTATTAATTTGCTTTGTATTTCACCTTTCTCAATGGCTTGCAGCATTTGATAACACTCAGCCTGTCCATCCACAACCAAGAATTCGGTCTCTAAGAAATCCTGACTATTCTTAAGCATTTTAGATAGTCCTCCAGAGAGAGGAATTAACTGTCCGTCAAATGGCATAGGTCCGGCAAACTTCTCTGGTTTACAGGCTTTTATATCTATCATATGCTCATTCATAAGGTTTTTTAGTTCTGTAAAAGTTAAAACATACTGTATTAAATTGCCGTACAGTTGGGCCTCCCCCTTTTTAGCGATGCAGGGACCCACAAAAACCAGTTTCCTATTCGGTGCTATATTATTAAGATAAATAGCCGTTGCTACCATTGGTGAAACGAGGGGGGCTAAAACGGGAAGTAAGGTAGGAAAGTGTTTTTCTACCATATTAACAACTGCGGGGCAGGGGGTACTAATAACCATTTGATCACTTTTCAGCAGGTCTTGATAAGCTGGAATCAAAAATTGAGCTCCCAATGCAGCTGTCCAAACATCATAAAAGCCCAATGCTTTAATCGCGGAAACTATCTGCATCGGGTTACCGATGTTAAAACTAGCCACAAAAGATGGTGCTAGAATAACAGAAACCGGATCTGGGCCTTGTAAGAGTCTTTTTACATCATACTGGTTATCCATGACCTTTTTGGCATTCAGCGCACATACCGTAAGACAATTACCACACTCAATGCATCGACTTTCAATTACTTCGGCTTGGCCATTTTCGATTCTAACCGCCTTGACCGGACAATTTCTTACACAGGCATAACACTGGCGGCATTTTTCTTTGTCTGTAGAAATAATCATTTGCGGTCTCCATATCTATAAACTTTAACTTCATTAGTGAATACATATTGTTCTAATATTTAGAATTTCCTGTCTATAATAATATAGCATATCTCTTTAATAGACAATCCCTCCTATTTTTCTAATCAAATTTTAATCTTGTACTAATCCCCTTCTAACTAAAGTAGGTTATCATAAGACTTATCAAGTACATCTAATAAATGGAGGAATAACGTATGGAAATAACCCTGGAAAAAATCGACCTTATCAGAAAAAGAGCAGCTGTTACTTATAAGGAAGCTAAAGATGCCTTAGAAAAAAATGAGGGTGATGTTGTCGAAGCCCTCGCCTATTTGGAAGAGTTAAATAAAATAAAACCAGAAAACGAGCTTAATACTTCTTCGTTTTGGAAAAAAGTTAAACGAATCTATATCAAAACTAACGCTATAAGGTTTGTTGTTTCCAAAGATAATGCTACCTTACTTAACATAGGTATACCTCTTGCACTTCTAGTAGCCATAATCACCATGCCTCTTGCTATTGCCTTACTAATTCTCGCCTTCTTTACAGGTTGCAAAATCAGGTTTATTAAAAACACGGGTGAAGAATACAGCATCAATAGTAGTATCGATGATATAGCTAACAAAGCAGGTAATCTTGCCGATAAGGTGGCACAAGAAATAAAGAAGATCTGAATTAACTAGCTTATTAAAATAGATAATCTTAATCCTTGGTGTATGTATTACATCATAATTCTAGCCTGTTGAAAAACAGGCTTAATATCATTTTAATTATTATTCTTTTGTTCGTTGGCAAACTCTAACCGATATAGTACTCTAAAGTAGACTAAGAAGCTAGTCTTAAGGAGGTCGCCTATGGACAAGATGAGAATACTCATAGTTGAAGACGAAATAAAAATCGCTAGGTTTATACAGCTGGAACTTGAACATGAAGGATATCTCGTTTTACTAGAACATGACGGTAGAGCTGCTTTAGACAAGATGCTTAGCGAAAGCTACGACCTCATCATTTTAGATATAATGCTTCCCTCTCTCAATGGGATAGAAGTTTTACGACGTTTCCGACAGGTCTTTGAAACCCCCGTCATCATGCTTACGGCCAGAGACGAAATAATGGATAAGGTTATGGGTCTTGATTCTGGTGCAGACGATTATATGATAAAACCTTTCGCTATAGAAGAACTCCTCGCACGCATTCGTAGAGCTTTTAAGCATAAAAACACTTCCAAGGATAATACGAACATGCTACAATCAGGCGCTCTTCAACTTAACTTACTTAAACACACGGTAGTTTATGCTACAGAAGCAATTAATCTAACAAAAACTGAGTTTGATTTATTAAAATACCTCATGCAAAACCTTGATATAACCTTAACCAGAGATACTATCCTAGAAAAAGTCTGGGGTTATGAGTACGGCGGTGACACAAATGTAGTTGATGTCTATATCCGCTATCTAAGAAGCAAGATTGATGAAAAGTATGATACTAAGTTCATTCATACTGTGCGTGGAGTGGGGTATCAATTTAGAAATGAAAAATAAACTCAAAATCATAATCAAGTTTTTTTTCTTCATAATCTTGTTTTTTATGAAGACTATTTTTCTTTTTATTAGATCCTTTGTTCATCTTTTTAGTCTGCTCAGAAAAGGACTAGGGAACAAATTCCGTTTTTCTCTAACCTTCAAGATTACCATCACCTATGTTTTTATTTTTTTTACAGTTTTTTTGTTTATGAGCATCGGAATAATAGCCAGTTTTAACCACATTATTCAAAATTACCCTCCTGAGGATTATATTTTTTTACTGGGAGTTCTTCTCTTGGCCTTTAATCTAGCCGGATTCATTGCCATAATCTTAATCGGCTCCAGTGTAAGCCGGAGACTTCTTGCTCCTATCAAAGCAATGACAAAAACCGTCCAGGAAATATCCTTTAACCAGCTTGACCGGAGACTCGATGTTAGCGGTTCGAAAAACGAGCTAAAAGATCTGGCCCAAACTTTCAATGATATGTTAGACAGAATTCAAATATCAGTGGAACAGCAAAAACGCTTTGTCTCAGACGCCTCTCACGAATTAAGAACACCAATTTCTGTCATACAAGGCTATACCAATCTTCTAGCTCGTTGGGGAAAAGATGATAGAAAAGTGTTAGAAGAATCAATATCAGCTCTCAGAAGTGAAGCCTTGAATATGAACCATCTAATCGAAGAACTACTCTTTCTCGCTCGTGAAGATAGTGGTACTTTAAAGATTAATAGAGAGGAATTTAAACTAAGTGAAATAATCACTGAGATAATATACGAAACCAATCTTATTGACACCTCTCATATCTTTATAAATGAAAAAAATGAGGAGTTCTTTATTAAGGCAGATAAAAAACTCCTCAAGGAAGCCACCAGGATCTTTATGGACAACAGCATTAAGTATACTCCTATTGGTGGTATTATTAAGCTGAATTGCTACCTAAAGAATGACAAAGGCATTATTAGTATAGAAGATACCGGAATCGGTATCTCCAAAGAAGACTTGCCTTACATTTTTACACGCTTTTATAGAGCTGACAAGTCACGTACAAAAATCACCGGTGGCACCGGTCTTGGCCTGACTATCGCAAAGCTAATTATCGATAATCATAACGGAAAGATCAACGTATGGAGCGAATTCAATAAAGGAACTATTTTTAGGATCGAACTGCCCCTATCTGCCCCCACCAATGATTAGAGGCTTTTTACATTTTTCCTTTGGCCATCAACTTAGCCTGAGGTAATCGCCTTAGAATTACAGCAAAAAGTGGTGAGAACAAGGCACCAAGCCCGAGTAATAAAAAGGGTAATCCCCATTTTTCAGCATATATTGGATTAATCGCACCATTTTGAAATTCCAGTATTTTTCCAAAACAAATTGGAGAAGCTATGGTCATCGTATATCCAATAGCGGACTGAACAGCTATAGATGTGGTTCTTATTCTAGGTGCAACCATATCCGTTAATCCCGCTTTATATATGGCCGAATCAGCAATTACCCAAAAACCAATCCAAAATGCCACTATAGTTGTTATTATTAGCGAGTGGCCAAACATGAAGCCTAAGAAAAACTCCGCAGTTAGACTACAAAAGGCCGCAATTATAATTGCCTTGGTCCTCCCCACCTTATCCGCATACATTCCCCACAAATAGACTGCCGGAACACCAAAGAGAATAACAAAAGCAGCCAATTGACCACCAATAGCTACAGCAGCACTCTCTTCAAATCCTACAGCAATACTACAAGCAACTAGAAACGGTCCAATCCAACCCCAAAAAGCATATAACTCCCACATATGTCCCATATACGAGGATGTAATCACGACCGGACCGGTATATCCTCCTTCAGGAGCGGGTTTAGCTTTAATATTTATAAGGTCAGATTTTTTTGTTTCTAATAAATAATTATCCGGATTTTCATGCTCAGGTGGTTTGTTTTCAACAAAGAAGAACAAAATGAACGCTGCTACAAATACCGGCAATGAAGTCCATAATACACCACTTCTCCATCCGTATGCACTAGCTAAGGGTGAAGCTATAAAATACCCTCCTGCATAAGCTGCCGTTAGGGCCCCGGTATATGCACCTATGGCCATCCCCCGTTCCTTTGAGCTAAACCAATTCGATAAAAGCGATACCCCCGGTGCATATATTGCTCCAGCAGACAATCCTGTCAACAAGCGCAGAATCAGGATGCTTTTGAAGCCTTGAGCTAACCAAATAAAGGACGTTGAAAAAATACCTGTTAATAATGTAGCCCATGCAAGGACTTTGTTTTCGCCAATCTTATCCGATAGCCACCCAGTAAATAAGACCACGACAATATAGCCAAATTGTATAGCGGCTAGGATAATGCCGATATCTCCTGACGTCAATTCAAATTCTGCTGCAATATATTTTAATACTGCTGAAAAATTGTACCACGGCAAATATCCCAAAAGCATAGTCAAGCACATAAGGGCCAAAATTTTCTTTCTTTTTGTCATTCACTACTCCCCTTACAAATTATACTATTCAAATTTACTAATACATAAAATAGATAATCATATTTTACATTCAAACAACACAAAAGAATAGAAAATAATTAACAAATACGACCTGGTAATGGTCCGCAAGGTCGTATAATATTACTGTATATACTATAAATGCATATGAGGTGACTTTGTTATGGATTCT